>NZ_JPUF01000003.1 GCF_014737315.1 Treponema zioleckii
ATTTTAGAACGGCAAAAACTACGCTATATGTAGCGCAATCCTTAATTTTCCTCGGAAAAGGCACTTTTTGTGGCGGGCTTTCCGGGGAAAAGTGGATTATTGGGGCTTCCTACAAATCGCGATTTGTAGGAAATTCCTCTTTTTTTTCTGTAATCCTTTGCATATAAGCGTTGTTTTTTTATAATCTAGCTTTGGGTGTTTTTTGTTTTGGGAGGAAATTCAAAGAAATGAAACGAAAAATCTGCGTTCTAATGTTTTTCTTTGCGACTTTTAATTTTATTTTTGGTCAGTCGCTAAAATTAAAAAAAGGTGAGCCTGTTCAAATTGGAAGTGTTAGCGGATTTACGGTTGCTGAAGAGAATATCATTGGAATATTGAATGGAAAAGCCGTTTATACTTACGATAAAGCTGGAAAAACTTTTTTGTTTGACGGTCAAAAATCGATTGATGCTGACGGAATAACAGAAATTCATATTTATAACGAAAAACTTCTTGTTTACAAAAAAGTTCAGATTGCTTCAGACGGGTATCCTAGAACTTATATTTTTAACGGAAAAACTTTGCAGGGCCCTTATGGCGTTGATTACGAAAATCACAAGGGCACTATGCCTGTGAGCCTTTCCGTAACGGACAATGTTTTTCAGAATCCGTTGGTAAGCGGACTTATTTTGGTTAACGACATTCTTGCATACGAAGTTGACGAATATCAGTTTGATCCCGCAACCCCGTATGAGGAAGTCTGGAAGGTTCCTGCACGTCTCATAAACCGCTGGATTATCAAAGGCAATGAAAAAATCAGCATTGACCTTTTTGGAAATTTTGCTTCGTATGCGGATTCAAAAAACAAAAAAATACGCTTACAGTTATTTGACCGACTCAAATTCCGACAAAAAAAGCTATTTTGTAGTTGAGAGTGCGAATTCAAAAAAATCTACTTTTTCTTCTGTAAAAAAGACAAATTCTTCGGTAAAACAGAATAAAAATGTTGGTGCGCAAAAAGAGAAGCCTGTAACAAATCAGCCGGTGGACAATAATCAAAAAGAGAATCAAACTGCGGAGCAGGGCACAGGTTTAGAAAATCAGAATGATTCAGAAATTAAAACTGAGCCTGATTCAGAAAAGTCAGACTCTGCGCCTCTTGATGATTCTGAGCCTTCTAAGAATCCAGAAGAAAATCTTGAAGAAAAAGAAGATTCCAAGTCTGAAAGTTCTTTAGAGCCAGCTCCGAATGCCGAGGACGTTGATAATGCTTCTAGCGACATTAAGGACGAGTTGGCCTCTGAATTCTTTGGCGAGAATGCTCCGCAAAATACGGCGCAGGAAGATTCTCCTATTCTTGGTGAAGAGTCTCCGTTCCCGGATTCAGAAACTGAAGAGACAAAATCTGTTGATTCAAACTTTATTGACGAAGTGGCGGAACTTGATTTGGAAAAATCTTCCGACGAGGATGACTCTGATGAGAGCGAGCCTTTAAACGAGGAAGAAAATTTTACTGAAGATGAAACGCCACAAGAAATTGTTTATGAAACCGGAAATGTGTACGTAAAAAAATATGGACCTTACGAAAACACCAGAATCGGGCTTAATCGGCTTGCGGAAAATATGTACACTTGGTTTATGAACGACGGAAAATTTGCATATTGTGCGGTTTTGAACGGAAAACAAGGCATTTATATAGAAGGAAATTTGATTTTTACTTTTGACAAATTTATTTCTGAGGGAACTGTTTACAGTGATATGGAAAAGAACTTAGTCGTCGCATGGCTCGTTATCAACTCAGGAAAGCAATATTTGGTTACTGAAAGTCAGGTTTTTGGACCGTATGATTGTGTTGGTGGCGAAAAGATTTCTGCAGCTTACGCTCCTGCGTCTAAAAAAATCTTTTGGGCACTGAAGATGGCTGACGGAATTCATCTTTATTCTTGCGAATATGGGCTCAAAAATCCAAACGTTGAAGAAGTCCTTATAAAAGATTCCCTTTCGCAAATTGCTGTGTTCCCTTCTCAAGATGGAAAGAATGTTGCTATAAAAGGTTTTGCGATTGCTGATGACGATGTTAGCGAATATCTTATTGTGAACGGAAAAAAATACGGTCCGTATGACACCCGCAATGATTTTGAGCTTTGCTCAGCCATGGACTTGGAATTGAATTCGGACTACGTTTACAAAGTTGACGAGCAGTCCGGCGAAGTTCGCTATTATGTTGAAAACGGAAAAATCTACGCGGTGCTGGAATAGGACTTAAAATTAAAAATCCCGCCACGCAAAAGTGAGCATGGCGGGATTTTGCTGTTTTTCGGTTGTTTACCGTCTTCGAGCTGGTGTTGAACTGTTCGAAGTTGAGTCACCGTCGTTTCCGTTTAAGGCATCCCGAAGATTTTGGTAGCGTTCCATTTCTTTGCGAATCTTGATTTTATTACGAGCTTTGTCGTAATCTGTCATGTCGCACTGAATGCCAGCTTTAATTTGAGCGAGAATAGCCAATTCTTCATCCGTGTATTGTCTGTCTTTAGCCATACTATTATTTTAAGTTATATAGCAAAATAGTGCAATCGAATTTAGACAAGGTAATTTTAAGATTGACTGTTTTTTGGAGGATTTATGAAAGCGTCTTTTGAAAATTGGACGGCTTATGATATTTGGCTCGTTCAGAATTATTCGCAGTTTGATATTATTGATGTAAACGAAGTTGACGGAAAAGTTGAAGTTGAGTATTTGACGAAAGAAGAATATGCCGAGCTAAAAAAGACTTTTGAAGAATCTTAAGGGAAACTCCAAAAATTTCAGTTTTTCGAGATGCCCTTAATTTTAGATGCCCATAAGTTTGACGCAGATGAACGCTGATAATTATCCATAATTCTTCTTTTATAATTGTCTGCAATCAAGCTGCGTTGGAATCTATAACGATGATTCAAATTTTTCAATCTGTTCGACTGTTAAAAAACTTTTTGTGGAAAGATAATTTCCTGAGTTGAAAGCTTCGCTCGGAAACTTTTGATCGAGTTCCATACGTTCGTCTTTTTCGATTGGCAACCGGAATGCGAGCACGTGGATAAGCGTGTTCAAGTCATAAGGTCCGCGGTAAATTCCGCGGTTCCTATCGTCTGAGCTGTAATAATACCAACCTGACTCGCGCTTAAAACACGCTATTTCTTCGGGAAGGTTCAGTTTTTTTTGGAAAGCGATTTTTATGCGTGAAGAATCGTGGCCGCCTTTTTCGATGGCGTTTGAAAGCGTTTCTTTTATCAAGTTGATTTCGCTTATCAATTTTTCGTCTTTTAGTTCTGATTCTGAATCATTTTTGCTTTCTGTAATTTTTGATTCTTCAAAACCGTTGTACTTTGTTCCTTCTTTGCGTTTTTTTGTTGCTGCGACGGTTCCGTAAATCGCAAGACCGACCACAAGAAAAAACATGAATGATGCGTACATTTTTTTACCTCAAAATTAAATTTTTAAAAGCAAATCTTTTGCGTTCTTAAAAAAAATTTCTTCGCCGCCAAAAGTTTCTTTTAATTCAAAAAGTTTTTTTTCCAAATCAGCTTTGTTTTTTCCGCCTAAAATCACTTCGCAATAGCCTTGCTCGCGGATTTGCCTTGCGGCTTTGTTCTCGGTTTGCGAGACGTAATGCACGAACGGGAGAGCCTTCATTTTTTTGATTGTCTCTTCGTTCAAAAGCGGATATTTTATGTTGATAAAAACACCGTTTGTTTCTGAGCGTTCTTGCTCGCGTTCCGGATTTTTTTTGTTTTCTCCCGAAAGGTTAAAAAGCAACTCAAAAATCGAACATCCGCACATTGCCGCATAAGTTTGCGTCATACCTGAAAGGCGCGGATTTATTTCTATTATATACCATTTTTCTTCTTTTTCGGAATAAACCAAGTCAACTTGTGAGATTCCTTCAAAATTAAGACTGTCGGCAAGTTTTTTAAGTTCTGATTTTAGCTGTTCAATTTTGTACTTTGGGCTTTCGACCGGCCCGATTTTTACGCTCTGTTTTGGGCTTGTAATTCCGTAACGGTTCACGCTAAAAATGAACGGGGAGAAAACTTTGTGCTCAAAATGCGACTTGTCTGCAGCAAGGCTTGAATGAATTTCTGCGCCGAATTGCTCGCCCAAAATCAGTTCCTCAACGATTCTGTCCGACGACGTTTTTCTAGAAAAAAGTATGTTTTTTGCCTCTTCAAAGTTGTTCACCACATCTGCTCCGTAAGAACTTAATCCCACTGTGTCTTTTATAATTACAGGATATTTTAATTTTTGAATCTCGTTCAGAATTGCGGTGCGGTAAATATTGCTTTTTACTTCGCGGCGGTTTCCTGCGTTCACAAAAAGCGCATGATGAACGTAAACGGCCTTTGCCGTGTTAAAACCGAATTTTTCCAGCGTAACGTGCGTTTTGAATTTGTCAAAGCAGTTCAGGGCGGTTTGTGCTGCGTGGCAGACTGTTTTTATTCCTTTTTCGCGGAGCTTTTCGGCAACTAGCGCGTCTTTTATGGTGAGCCAGTCGTAAGGCGCAACGTAAAAACTTGCGGCTATCGCAATTTCGGGGTTAAGGGACGAAAGAAAGTCTGCGATTTTATCTTCATTATCATCTTCGATTATTTCGTAACGGATTTGGTTAGCTTTGCATTTTATTTTGTTCCCGTCCAAATCTAGAAGAAACATTCCGGGAAGCTGCGTTGCAATAATAAAATTGTGTTCAGGATATTTTTTAGCCAGCTCTTCAACTTGCTCGGCACACAAAGGAGTGGTCTTTATGCAAAGGTTCGTCCCGTCGTAAATATTGCTGCTCGTGCTGTAAAAAAGAATATTCATGTTTCTAAAATAAAGAATATTTGCAGACGATTCAAGGGAGAGGAAAATTTAGCTTTTGCGTTTCCTTTTTTTACTTATGCAAGTTTATAATTCGGACTGCGGAATTGAATTTTTTGAACGTTGAAAGCGGAGTTAAAAATCGGTAGAATGTTTTGCATCAAAAAAATTCTTTTTTTTATGGGGACGATATGAAAATAAATGGCTCACAAATTGTAATTGAATGTCTCGTCGAGCAAGGCGTTGACACTGTTTTTGGTTATCCGGGCGGAAACATTCTAAACATTTATGACGCCCTTTATAAAAATTCAGATAGAATCAATCATATTCTTACAGCCCACGAGCAGGCTGCGGCTCATGCTGCTGACGGATATGCCCGCACAACTGGAAAAGTGGGTGTTTGTATGGCAACGTCAGGACCGGGTGCTACGAATCTCGTAACTGGAATCGCCACTGCTTACATGGACTCAGTTCCTGTCGTTGCGATAACTTGTAACGTTGGAACTCCTCTTCTCGGAAAAGACACTTTTCAGGAAATCGACATTACTGGCGTAACTCTTCCAATCACAAAACATAATTTTATTGTAAAAGACGTTCGTGATTTGGCAAAAACATTCCGCGAAGCATTTATAATCGCAAAATCTGGTCGCCCAGGACCAGTTCTCATTGATATTCCAAAAGACGTTACAGCAAAGGAATGTGAATTTGAGCCTCTTGCAAAAGGCGAGAGCGGACTTAATGAACTCGTTACGGAAAACGCGAACTTTTCTCGCGTTGTGAATGTTGCAGTTCCGACTGACGAAGAAATCAAAAAAGTTTCTGAAATCATCAATAAATCTGAGCGACCGATTATTTATGCTGGTGGCGGTGTAAAAATCTCTGGAGCCGAAAAAGAGCTTCTTGAATTTGCAGAAAAAGCTCAGATTCCTGTGGCAGAAAGCCTTATGGGACGCGATGTGTTCCCGGCTTCGCATCCGCTTTGCACCTGGATGGTCGGAATGCACGGAACGCGTGCCAGCAATATGGCTGTTACCGAAAGCGACCTTGTTCTCGCACTCGGTTCTAGATTCAGCGACCGCGTAATTGGCGACCCTAAAGTTTTTGCCGCTAATGCGACTGTCCTTCACATTGATATTGACCCTGCCGAAATCAACAAAAATATTCCGGCTCAGGAGCAGCTTGTGGGAGACGTTAAGGCGATTCTTACGCGTCTTCTGCCGCTCATTGAAAAACGCGAGCACAAAGACTGGCTTAAAAAAATTGACGGCTGGAAGAAAGAAGTTCCTGCTTGCTATTCAGAAGTCAAAAAAGATTCGATTAACCCGAAATTCCTTCTTGAGACAGTTCACAAATATGCTGGCGATGACGCTTACATTACGACCGAGGTTGGTCAGCATCAGATGTGGACGGCTCAGTTCTATCCGTTCGGAAAGCCGCGTCGTTTTGTAACTTCTGGAGGATTAGGAACAATGGGGTTCGGAACAGGAGCCGCAATGGGAATCCAGGTCGGTCAGCCTGACGCACGAGTCGTTCATATCGCGGGGGACGGTTCGTTCCGCATGAACTGCAATGAGCTTTGCACGATAGCACGATACAATCTTCCGATTGTAATTGTTTTGGTAAACAACGGAACTCTCGGAAACGTTCGTGTATGGCAGAAGCTTTTTTACGAAAAACGTTACAGTCACACGACTCTCGATTTTGGCCCGAATTGGGAAAAACTTGCCGACGCTTACGGAGTAGGCTATTTTAAGGCTTCTAATAACGACGAGTTCGATAAAGTTTTTAAGGCTGCATTTGAATCTAAAAAGCCTTGTATTGTCGATTCTCGTGTTGATATTGACGAAATGATTCTCCCGATGGCAATTCCTGGAAAGCCAATCGACCAGCAGATGATGAGCTGGGACAACTAAAAAAATTGCGGGCGAGGTTGCAGTATGGCAAACGAAAAACACGGAACGATTACAGATAACAATCACGCGGCATTGTGGCACGGTCGGTTTGCAGAAGGCCCGGATGCCGCGGCCGTTGAATTTGAAACTTCGATTCATGTTGATGAGAGAATGGCTCTTGACGACATAAAAGGCTCAAAAGCTCATGCCGAAATGCTTTTTAAGCAGGGAATAATCTCCGAAAAAGAAAACTCAGAGATTCAAAACGGCTTGTCTTCTATTGAGAGTGATTTGCAGTCTGGAAAGCTTTCAATAGATTATTCGGCAGAGGATATTCATTCGTTTGTCGAGGCAACATTGACTGATAGAATCGGCGACGCCGGACGAAAGCTCCACACTGGGCGAAGCCGAAACGACCAGATTGCGCTTGACGAGAGACTTTATCTTCGTCGAGTGATTCCAGAACTGCAAAAGAATATTGTTTCGCTTATAAATACGCTCGCGGATATTGCAAAAAATCATACTCGCTCGCTTTTGACTGGCTATACTCACATGCAGCATGCTCAGCCTGGAACCCTTGCTCAGCATCTTTGCGCCTGGGCGTGGATGCTTACCCGCGACGTTGAAAGGCTTGAAGATTCCTTGAAGCGGGTGAGCCTTTCTCCGCTCGGTAGCGGTGCGCTGGCTGGAAGTGGCTTGCCGCTTAACCGTGAGTTTGTGGCGGATCAGCTGGGATTTTCCGGTGTTACCCAAAATTCCCTTGATTCCGTTTCAGACCGCGACTACTGCATTGAATTCACTTCGGATTTTGCGCTTCTTCAAAGTCACCTTTCGAGAATGTGCGAAGAAGTTGTTCTTTGGTCTACTACAGAATTTGGTTTTATCGATTTGAGCGAAAAATGGTCAACCGGTTCGTCGATTATGCCTCAAAAGAAAAATCCTGATTTTGCGGAGCTTATCCGCGGACGCACGGGAAAAGTTTACGGGGATCTTATAAACCTTCTCGTAATGATGAAGGGGCTTCCGTTGGCTTACGACCGTGATATGCAGGAAGACAAAGCTCCTCTTTTTGAAGCTTTGGACACGGTGCAGGGCAACGTTATCGTTTTTGAGGCGATGATTTCTAGCGCAAAATGGAACCTTCCAAAGATGGAGGCAAGTTGCTTTGGCGGTTTTGCGAATGCAACTGATGTTGCGGACTATCTTGTGCGAAAAGGTCTTCCTTTTAGGCTTGCACATGGCGTTGCTGCAAAATGTGTTCGCCTTGCAATCGATTCTGGCCTTTCTTCTATAGAAGAACTTTCTTTGAGCGATATGAAAAATATTTCGGATTTGTTCGAGAGTGATATTTTTGAAAAAATCACTCCGAAGGCATGTATGGAAGCCCGCAAAACTACGGGCGGACCTAGCCCTGAGCAGACTGAAAAGCAAATTTTGGCCTTAAAGGAATTCTGTAAGAAATACTAAATGGCATCAGAAAAAAATCGTCCGTTCACAAACAGAGAGTTTTACGGCAGACTTGTTTCGCTTGTAATCCCGATTGCATTCCAGTCATTCATGGTTGCAATTGTGAATGCAAGCGATGCTTTGATGCTGGCTCGTCTCGATCAGACTTCACTTTCGGCAGTTTCTCTTGCGACTCAAATCGCTTTTATTGCGAGTTTGTTTCTTTTTGCCTTTAATACTGGGCTTTCGATTTTTGCGGCTCAGTATTGGGGAAAAAACGACATTGACTCAATCGAAAAGATTTTTGCCTATGTCGTAAAAATCTCTTCTTCAATTGCATTCATTTTTTCGTTTCTGTCATTTTTCTTTCCTGATTTATTGATGAGAATTTACACCGAGGATTCGTTAATAATCGAAAAAGGTGTGATTTACTTAAAAATTGTCTCCCCGTCATATCTTTTTGCAGGAATTTCTCAGATTTATTTGTGCATTTTGAAGAATTCGGAGCACGCTTTAATTTCCACGGTAATTTCGTCGTTTTGCGTAGTTCTGAATATAATTTTGAACGCTTTGTTCATCTACGGGCTTTTGGGCGCACCTAGGCTCGAAATTGCAGGCGCCGCGCTTGCAACTCTGATTGCGCGGTTTGTCGAGCTTGCCTGGACTTTGCTGGAAACTGCAAGACCCGGCAGGTTGAAATTCCGGTTAAAATATTTTTTCAGAATTGAAAAAGTCTTTCGGTTGGATTTCTGGAAATATTCCTATCCTGTTCTTCTGAGCAATGTGTCCTGGGGCGTTGCATTTTCCATGTACTCGGTAATTATGGGGCACTTGGGAAGTGATGCCGTAGCGGCAAATTCAATTTCAAACATTGTAAAAAATCTCGTGTGCTGTATGAGTTCGGGGCTTTCGGCAGGTGCCGGAATTATGATTGGAAACGAACTTGGCCGTGAGAATTTTGAGAAGGCCCGAATTTACGGCTCAAAATTCTGTCATATCGCACTGCTGAATGGCGTTTTGATGGGCGGAATAATTATTTTGCTGATTCCGACTGTTTTAAAAAACGTTTCGATGAGTGAAGAGGCACTGAGATTCCTAAAATTGATGCTTTTTATTTGCTCTTACAATATGATTGGAAAATCAATCAACTGCGTAACGAATTGCGGAGTTTTCCCCGCAGGCGGCGACTCTAAATTCTGCATGATTTGCGACACGATTTCTATGTGGGTGGTGAGCGTTCCTGCTGGATTCCTTTCGGCTTTTGTGTTTGATGCACCGGTTTTGATTGTTTATTTCATATTGAATCTTGATGAAATCTTAAAACTTCCTGTAATTTATTTATATTATAAAAAATATCATTGGCTTAAAAATATAACGAGGAATTGATTTTTGCAGACTGGCTTTTTGCCGTCTTTTTTGGTGGTGAAATATGAAAAAAATATTAATTTTTTTGTTTTCAATCTTGATTTTCAAGCAAAATATGCCGACAAGTATAGTATGAATAGTTTTACACGGTCAGTAGATTTATTACAACGCGCTATGGACGTTAACACACTGCGCTATCAGGTCTCAGCAAATAATATTGCAATGGCGGGTGTGCCAAATTACAAGCGTCAGGAAGTTAATTTTGAGAGTGAATTAAAACGTGCTCTCGACAGCGAAAAAGACACTGGTAAATCTTTGCAGCTCACAACTACGGATGAGCGTCATATCCAGCTTGAACAGCCGTATGACTACAAATCTGTTGAGCCTCGCCGTGTGACAGATTGGACTTCAACAGAAAAAGCTAACGGAAACAACGTGAATGCAGAAACTGAAGCTATGAACGTTATGAAGATTCAGTTGAACTACCGAATGCTTGCTCAGCTTGAGAGTTTTCAGTTCAATCAGATAAAAACTGCGATCAAAAAATAAAAATCCTTAGTTTTGTTGGGGTTTAGGTTTTGTAAAGTTCAATAAGCTTTATAGGCTTTATGGAGGATGAATAGAAATGGGAATGTTTACTTCGATTAATATCGCTGCCACAGGAATGAGCGTTGAGCGGCTTCGCACTGATGTAATTTCAAACAACATTGCAAACGCTTCAACGACAAGAACTCCAGAGGGTGGGGCATTCAAAAGATCTTCCGTAATTCTAGAGCCGATTGCATCCGAGCATCCTGTTTGGAGAACTCCATTCACAGCAGCAGAGCAGGATAACGGACCTGGAAAGGGTGTTCGTGTAAGACAAATTACGAAAGACACTTCCCAGGGACGTCTTGTTTATGACCCAGAGAATGCCGATGCAATAAAATCTGGACCGAACAAAGGGTATGTTGAATATCCTAACGTAAATATTGTTAACGAAATGGTAGATTTGATTTCTGCTAGCCGTGCATACGAAGCTAATGCCACCGTTGTGCAGGGAGCAAAAGATATGTTTGGTGCCGCTCTTGAAATTGGGCGAAGCTAAACTGTTTAATGAGTATTTTAAAAAGTAAATGAAGGAAGATAAATATGATCGTTAATTCAAAAACACCACTTTCAATGGAAATTATGAAGGCACCTGATATGACAAGGACTAATCCTGCTCATGCTGGTACGGCTAAGCTTTCTACAAATACTCTTTATACATCTGAATCTGCAAGTTTGTCTGGCGAAAGAAAACTTGGTTCTTTTGAGTCTCTTCTCGTAAATGCCGTAAGCGAGATGAACCAGCAGCAGATTGATGTTGATAAAGTTACAGAGCAACTTATTACAGATCCTGAATCTGTTGATATTCACGATGTAACTACAGCCATGGCAAAAGCTCAAATGTCTCTTTCTTTGACACAGACAGTTATTGACAGGCTTGTAACTGGTTGGAATGAACTATCAACTAACAGATAATTTTAACCGATAAAAAGGAGATTTATATATCTCTTTTTTTGCGTTTATGCGTTTTTTACGTTTTGTTACAAAAATAAATTTAATGTGCTTTTCAGCAGAATAATTAAATGTTAGAATAATGCACTATTTAATTGTTCGTTCACGGGAGGGTCAGATGAACGAATGGCTTAAAAAAGTCACTACTAAAACAAAAGAACAGTGGTCTAATTGGAAACCCGTTCAGAAAATTATTGCCGTAGGAATTGTAGCCGTTGTGGTTATAGCGATTGTCGTTATGACTCGCAGTTCATCAGCTCCTACGTCTAAGCCTCTTATTGCGGAGCCTATCTTAAATCAGGTTGATCGCGACAAAATTACAAATCGTCTCAGCCGTGATCAGGTATGGTACGAAGTTGATTCTACCAATGTTATTCGTGTAAAAGACGAAGACACTGCAAGATATTATCGTACAATTCTCATTGACGAAGGTTTGGTTCCTGACGGCACTAGCCCGTGGGCTTTTCTTGGAAAATCCAATTGGTCTACAACGGATTTTGAACGAAACGCAAATGCGAATATTGCTCGAAAAGAAGAAATCGAGCTCATGATTGAGCAGATCTCAGATGTCTCTCGTGCAGATGTTCAGATTGGTCGCGATGATGATGCTTATGCTTTTGGTGCGGATAAAGCTCCGGTAACAGCCGCTGTCGTACTCCATTTTAGGAATGGCAGTGATATGGCTCGAAATCAGAGAAAAATTAAGACTGTTCAAAATCTTCTTCTTCATTCTGTAAGTGATCTTAAGCCAGAATATATCACTATTTCTGATAGCGATGGTAATCAGATTAATGATTTTGGTGATATGGAAGAGTTTGATAGCCTGACTCTTACTGAGAAAACTGAAAAACTCAAGCTTAAGCTAGCAAATGAATATCGCGCAAAGGTTCTTAAATCTTTGCAGCAGAACTTTACGATTGATCGTGTAAAATCTGTTGACGTAACAGTTAAGATGGATACTTCAAAACTTTCTGTTGACAAAACTGAAATTACACCAATCGAACTTACTCCTGATAATCCAAAAACTCCATATTCAGAGCGTGAGGTAATGATTAGCACGCCGGTCTCTTCGCAGACTGTGACTAGAACCTTTACGGGAACTGGCTATAATCCTCAGGGACCTGCTGGTGTTGATGGTGAAAATCCGCCGACTTATGCGGACAACACAAATGTGATTGGAAAGTCAGAAGAAGTTGGTAAGACTGAAAATTACGTTTTCAATCAGACTCATAGCGTTGGTGAAAAACGCCCTCAGATTGACAGAATTACTGTGGCTGCAAATATTGACGGTTATTGGGAACCTCAAACCGATGAAAAAGGCAATTACATAATTGTTACGAATAAAAACGAGGAGCAGTTAAAAGAGACGTATCCTGATTGGGCAGACCGAACTAAAGTTCGCTTTAAGAAAGGCGGAATCGTTCGTGTTTATTATCCTGTGCAGGAGACTGTCCTTGAAAAGGTTACTTCGTATGTTCAGTCAGCCGTAGGGTTTGACGAGTCTCGTGGTGATACTGTTTCGATTACGAGTTGGTCTATCCCAAAAGATGAAGAATTTGACAAAGCCGATCAGGAAGAAATTGCACGTGCAAATAGAAAACTCACAATTATGATTGTGCTTATTTGTATCGTTGCTATCCTTATCGCGTTCATTATCATCAGATTTATTTCTCGTGAGCTTGAGCGTCGAAAGCGACTTCGAGAGGAAGAACTTCTCCGAAGACAGCAGGCAGAACGCGAGAAAGCGCTTTGGGATGCAAAACAGGACGGCATGGAAGTTACTATGTCTGTCGAAGAGCGAAAGCGTGCTGAACTTCAGGAAAATGCAATTGCAATGGCTAAAGAACACCCAGAAGACGTTGCAATGCTCATTAGAACTTGGTTGATGGAGGATAATTAATAGATGAATTATTCCGCAGAAACTAATGAATATTTTTATAAAGTAACACAGAATCTTAACAATGCTAAAAGACCTTTGTCTGGTCGGGAGAAGGCGGCGATTCTGTTTTCGGAAATTGGTGGTCTCGCCGGGGACGGTGTAATAAACTACCTTAGTACCGATGAAATAAAAAAACTTCGGCGGTCTATAAAAGGACTTGGTTATAACGTAAATAAATCTAATGAAGTTGCTGCTCTTCAAGAGGCGAATGATTTTGGAATCCGTGTAGGAATTTCAAAACCGATTCATACTGATGCGCAGATTGAAGAAATTGTAAGAGCTCAGTCAAATCCGAAGGAAAACAGTTTGCGCAATTTTATTGCTCAAAATCCAACTGCAATTGCAGATGCCCTTCGTGCTTGGATGAAGGAGGATTAGAAAAATGTCAGAGGTAAAAGGCGCAAAAACTTCTGGAAACTCTAAAAAGGGTGGCGCAAAAGATTATAAAAATCTTACAGGACGCCAAAAGGCTGCGATTTTTCTTGTTTCCCTTGGTTCAGATGTTTCTTCTGAGATTATGAAGCACCTTCGAGAAGACGAAGTTGAAACACTTACATTTGAAATTGCACGGCTTGAAACCGTTGATTCTGATTTTAAAGATCAGGTTTTGGAAGAATTCCAGGATTTGATGAATGCCCAGAACTTTATCACGACTGGTGGTATTGATTATGCTCGCGAACTTCTTGAAAAATCTTTGGGAAGTCAGAAAGCCATTGATATTATCAACCGACTTACAAGTTCTTTGCAGGTTCGTCCGTTCGACTTTATTCGGCGAACAGACCCTGCGCATTTGCTGAACTTTATTCAGCAGGAATATCCGCAAACTATCGCTTTGATTCTTGCTTATCTTGAGCCTGCAAAAGCAGCGGTTATTTTGCAGAATCTTCCTGTAGAAATCCAGCCGGAAGTTTCTAAGCGACTTGCTACGATGGACCGAACATCTCCGGACGTTCTTCGAGAAGTTGAGCGAGTTCTTGAAAAGAAACTTTCTACATTGTCTAGCGAAGATTACACTGCTGCCGGTGGTGTTGAGTCTATCGTTGAAATCCTTAACCTTGTTGACCGTTCTTCTGAAAAGTCGATTATCGAAAGTTTGGAAGAGGACGATCCAGATTTGGCCGAGGAAATCAAAAAGCGAATGTTCGTATTCGAAGATATTGTTATGCTCGACGACCGTGCTATCCAGAAAGTACTTCGCGAAGTCGATACGCAGGAACTTTCAAAAGCGCTCAAATCTGTTGATGCCGAAGTTCAGGACAAAATCTTCAGAAATATGTCAAAGCGTGCTGCAAGCATGTTGAAGGAAGATATGGAATTCATGGGACCTGTCCGCTTGAAGGATGTTGAAGAGTCTCAGCAGAAAATCGTATCTGTCATTCGACGTCTTGAGGATGCTGGTGAAATTGTTATTGCTCGTGGTGGCGAGGAAGACGTTCTTGTTTAATTCATCTTGTACGCCGATGAGTGTTAAAATCATCTTAATGTAGGGGAAATTCATGGCACAAAATTTATTTCTACCAAATCAGGTACATACAAAAGACAACAAATTCGAACTTAAACTTGTTCATGAGTTCTATAAGCCTGTCGAGGAAGTTGAGGTTGAGGAAGTGCCTCAATATACAGGTCCTACAGTGGAGGATTTAAAACGCGAGGCTGATGAATACAAGGCTCAGTTTGAAGTTGAAAAGCAGCAAATGTTTGCAGATGCTCAGGCAAAAGCTGACGAAATTCTAAAAAATGCGGAGCAGGCTGCATTCAATGAAGTAAAGCGGCAGACCGATCAGGCTGCTGTTATAAAAAACGAAGCAGAACAGCAAGCAAAAGATATCATTCAAAAAGCTCAGGACGATGCGACTCAAATTCGGCAGCAGGCTTCTCTTGAACAAGAAGATGTTAAGCAAAAGGCTTATGAAGAGGGGCTTTCTAAAGGCCGAGAGGAAGGCTACAAGGTTGGTCAGGAAGAAGTAAATCGCCTTGTTGAACGCACTCATCGAATTTTGGAGGCTGTAATGTCTCGCCGAGAAGAAATTTTAAGCGAGACCGAGCAGCAGATTGTCGAACTTGTAGTTCTTATGACTCGCAAGGTTGTAAAAATCATTTCTGAGAACCAGAAGAGTGTCGTTATGGCAAATGTCTTGCAGGCTCTCAAAAAAGTGAAAGGCCGCGGAGACGTTAATCTTCGTGTTAATCTTGCGGATGTAAAACTTACAACTGAGCATATCCAGGATTTTATAAAGCAAGTTGAAAATGTAAAGGGCATTACGGTGCTTGAAGATTCAACAGTAGAGAAGGGCGGTTGTATTGTTGAGACTGATTTTGGTGCAATTGATGCTAGAATCAGCAGTCAACTTACGGAACTTGAAACAAAGATTCTTGAGATTAGTCCTGTAAAGAGTTTGACAAAAACAGAGCAACCAGTTGCTTCTGAAGCTTAAAATAAATGAGCAAGTCTGCTTGATAAAATTCAGGCAGACTTTTTTGTATTTATACTAACGGACTCTAAAATCAGTTTTGAAGACGATATAAAATAAGGTTAAGATTCTTGGGGGTGGGGAATGAAATCTTTTTTTAAAAAATATATAAATATTGTCAAATCGACGGAGACAATCTTGTACACTGGTTATGTTACTGGTGTGAAGGGATTGATGATTGAAAGTCGTGGACCCCGTTCTGTAATTGGCGAAATCTGTACAATAAAATATCCAAATTCCGAAAAGACACTTCTTGCTGAGGTGATGGGTCTTGAAGACAATAAGGTAAAACTTATGCCGTTCGGAGATACTAAGGGAATTGAAGTTGGCTGTGAAGTTATTGCGACAGGACATGAATTGCAAGTGCCTGTTGGAAAAAATCTCTTGGGACGCGTTCTTGATGCGACCGGAACTCCGATTGATGGCAAGGGCCCACTTGAGGTGAATGAATATTATCCAGCGTTGGCTTTTCCCCCGGATCCTATGACGAAAAAGCCGATTGACCGAAGAATTGTAACTGGAGTCCGTTGTATCGATTCTCTCTTGACTTGCGGAAAAGGTCAGCGTCTCGGAATTTTTGCGGGTTCTGGTGTCGGTAAGTCTACTTTGCTTTCTACTATTGCACGAAATACTAATGCCGATGTAAATGTTATTGGACTGATTGGTGAACGTAACCGTGAGGTTATGGATTTTATTAATCGGGATTTGGGCGAAGATGGAATGAAACGTTCGGTTCTTATTGTCGCTACGAGCGATACTAGTTCTATCTGCCGTTTGCGCGCAGCTTATGTTACGACAGCTGTGGCCGAATATTTTCGTGACCAAGGCAAAGATGTAATGTTGATGATGGATAATATGACACGTTTTGCCCATGCGCAGCGAGAAATTGGGCTTTCGACTGGAGAGGCTCCTGCACAACGTGGTTATCCGCCGAGTGTTTTTGATATGATTCCGAAATTGCTTGAACGTACTGGAACAAGTGATAAAGGGACTATAACTGCTTTTTACAACGTTCTTGTTGACGGTGACGATATGGATGAGCCTATTACCGATAAAGTTCGCGGAACCTTGGACGGTCATATTGTTTTAAGTCGTTCTCTGGCTCAGCAGAGACACTATCCAGCAATTGATATTCTTCAAAGTATAAGTCGTCTTTCAAGGCGGGTGTGCGGTTCTCAAACATTAAAGGCTGTTACGAAAATCAGCCGTTTGATTGCGCTTTATGAAGAGAACCGAGAGATGATTATGGCGGGAGTTTATCAAAAAGGCTCTAATCCAGAGGTTGATTTGGCTATTGACAAGCATCAGGCTATTGAAGATTTTGTTACTCAGGAAGAAGATGCCCGTTGTACGATTGAGGATACGTTGAACAAACTTTCCGCGCTTGCCGAAATCGAAATTCCTGACGAAGAATATGTTGAAAATCCTGCCGTAAATCGAAAAACAATTGCGGAGCTTGTAAAAGAACATAAAGTTGAAGATGTCGTGAATGAGAATTCTTCAGCGTCGAGGTTTGATATTTCTAAAAATTTGAATCTCCAATAATATTGTATAGGCTTATAATATGAAGAAATTTTACTTTGGCTTACAGAAAGTTCTTGATTTCCGAGATTTTGAAAAAAAACAGGCTCAGGTTGAATTGGGAAAGGCTGTTGCTGAAGAAACTAAAATCCAGAATTCTCTTAATGAAATTGCAAATGCCCGTGTTGCGTCTGTAAAGCAAGCGAACGAAATGCATGATATTAGCAGTTTGTACAATGTTAATCAGTATTTTAGATTTTTGGATTATCAAAAAGAAATTTTATTGGATGACTTGGCGAAAGCTAAAATTGTTACTGACCAAAAAAGAGAAGTTATGCGAGAGGCAATGAAAAAAAACAAAAAGTTCTTGAAAATCTCCGCGAACATCGTCTTCAGGATTGGAAAAAAGAAAATCAAAAAATTAGAAGAGAATGATATTGATGATATTGTAACTTCGCGATTTGAGCAAAAATAATTTTCTTTTTTCTTGATATATATTTTTTTTGTGGTATTCTTTTTGAACTGATTAGCATCCCTCTAACAGTCATTTGAAAGTCAAGTTGATTTGTGCGCGGCTGCCAAATCTCTTGATGAAAATTTTAAGGAGCATTTTTATTATGGCTACTAAAAGAAGTCCTCGTTTTAAGGAATGTAGAAGACTTGGTGTAAACTTTTGTGGACACCCAAAGGCTATGGACAGAGCAGGAGCACCAGCATTTAAGAAAACTAAGAAAACATCTGATTACGGTCTTCATTTGATCGAAAAGCAGAAGGTTAAAGCTTACTATGGTATTCTTGAACGCCAGCTTCGTCGCTATTTTGAGCAGGCTAACAAATCTCGTGAAATGACAGGTGTTGCTTTGCTTGTTTCTCTTGAAACTCGCTTGGACAACCTTGTTTACAGACTTGGTTTTGCAAACTCAATTCGCATGGCACGACAGATGGTATCACACAAACACATTCTTGTTAATGGAAAGTGTGTAAACATCCCTTCATATGCAGTAAAAGTAGGAACAACAATTGCTTTGACAGAATCAGCTCGTAAGAGTGAACAGTTCAAAAAGACTTTCCTTTCTGATAACAAAGCAAAACTTGACTACCTTGAGCGAGATGAAGAGAATTTCTCTGGAAAACTTGCACGTCTTCCACAGAGAAACGAGATTCCAGTTCAGATTAACGATCAGATGGTTGTTGAGTTCTATTCAAAATAGTAAAACGGCTTTCTAAGAAATTTCTTAAAAAACGCTTTCATTTCTATGAAAGCGTTTTTTTTTGCAAAAAAAGTTCTATAAGATATTGATTTTATGCTTGAAAGTGAAACTTATAGTAAAAGCGCGATAGGTTATGTAATTTTTTGTAAAAAATAAGTGGAAACTTACCGTGTTAAGCACACGGTAAGCAAAAATATCAAGATAGGATATATAGCAGTTTATTTGTTTGCTAATCAAGCATTGAGTTGAAGTCTTCGTCGCTTTCAAACTCTTCTGCATCGTTTTCTGATTCACTTCCTAAAGAATCTTCCGATTCTTCTGTACCCTCATCAGCTTCTGGTGACCAATACTCATGGCTTATATCAAAAGAAAGCGGGTCGTCATCAATGACTGTAAAATGTCCGAATCCGCCTTGATACATCTCTGTGTTAAGGCGTTCCGAAACAATTTCTTCTTGTGTCTTGAACGCTGTATGGTATGTACATCTTTCTGACGGTGTTGTTCCGCTTAAATACCATAATGTCACTGTATCGCCTGCACAGTCCTTTGTTGGAATCATTCCGGTTCTTCGGCATACTGTGGTTCTTACAATTCCTGAAGTTGGTTTCTCAAAATCCTTGAACGGCAAACCTTCGTGGGCCTCGTAGAAGAATTCTGCAAAAGCCGGGCCTGCAAGAGCTGCACCCGTTTGTCTGATACCAAGCGTTTCTCCAGGTTTGTCAAATCCGAACCAGAATACGGCTGTGTAATACGGCGAGTAACCTGCGGTCCAAGCGTCTGCCCAGTTCTGTGTAGTACCAGTTTTTCCCGCAACCGGCATCTGGAACATTGTTCCGTTTTCATCAGTGTATCTGAACAATTTGCCACGCTGAGTCGCGTTTGTAAGTGTTCCCACTGTAATCGTATTTTTGAGCAACTGGGTCATTACAAAAGCATTCTGTGGGGTAATAACTTGGTAGGCCTTACCCTTTGCCTGCTGAGCGACTTGTACGTCATGTTCAGGATTGACTTTTATGTTTCCGTAGCGGTCTTCAACGTTTCGAATTGCAATTGGTGTAACTTCGCGTCCGCCATTTGCAAATATTGCGTATGCTCTTGCCATTTCTATAGGTCTTACAGAACAAACGCCAAGTCCTAAAGCGTATCCTGGATCGAATCCGCGGGATGCCAATTCGTCTTCTGGAATTCCCAAAAGGGAAACTGCTCTGTTGATTGCGGCATCAAATCCGATTCCATCCAAAACCTTCAGTGCAGGAATGTTCAAAGAAAGACAAAGTGCGTTCCAAACTTGAACGTCGCCTCTGTAAGAACCTGCATAGTTTTTTGGAATGTAGGTCTGTCCGTTTGGCTGGAAGAATACTACCGGGGTGTCCGAAAGCGGGGTTCCTGGCGTGAATTTTCTCGAATCGATAGCCATGCTGTAGTAGAGCGGCTTGAAAGATGAACCTGGTTGCACTCGCGCTTGCACAGCACGAATAAACTGATTTTCGTTGTCGAATTTGCTTCCTCCGACAATAGCTGTGATGTAGCCAGTCTCATTTTCGACGGAAATCATTGTGCCTTCTACTTGCTTTTTTTCAGCATTAGCGTTTCGTATAAGGTTAGCCTTGTTTCCGATGGCGGTCTTTAAGGATTCTTCGCCAAACATCATTGCGAGCACGTCTACTACTGGGTTTACTTCCTCAGAGTAAGTGTTCATTGTTACGGTTTCGTTTCTTTGTTTTGAAAGTTTCAGCCCAGGAATGTTGAATGCAAGTGCAATCATATCTCCTACAGGAACGTATCGTGAAAAAGAAGAATTTCGTCGTTCGAGAGAAGATTTTGAGAAGTTCTCATTTGCTATTGCGATATATTTTTCCATTGACCGCTGGGCTGCGTCTTGGTGTTTCAAGTTGAGCGTCGTATTTACTGTAAAACCGCTGGTGTAAATGTCATCGGTTCCGAAAATGAGGTTTCTAAGTTCTCGTTTTACATATTCACTGAACCAAGGAGCTTTGTCGTCATGGCTGAACACAGCGGCACCGCTCGTTCGTGTGTAGTCAAAATTTGCCCAATATTCTTCGAGAGAATCTTCGGCCTGAGCTTTTGTAATATATTTTAACTCAACCATTGTTTCAAGAACGTCTTCCTGACGCTCCTTTGCACGGTTAGGGTAGTCAAAAGGATTGTAGTATGCTGGGTTTGAAAGCTGAACCACAAGAATTGCGGCTTCGGCCGGGGTAATCTCAGACGGATCGTGATTAAAATAATATTTTGATGCTGCACTTACACCGTATGTACCGCCGCCAAAATAGATTTTGTTCAAGTATAATTCAAGAATTTCAGATTTTGAGTAGCGGCGCTCCATTTGAATCGCCCACCAAAGTTCCTTGAGTTTTCGTTTGTAAGAATAGTCAGTTCGGTCACAGTAAAGCGTTCCTGCAATTTGCTGGGTGAGAGTTGAACCACCTCCAAGCTTTTGGTGGAGCAATTGACCGATTACGGCACGAAAAAGGGCTTTAGTGCTAAAACCCTGATGCTCGTAAAATATATGGTCTTCGCGAGAAATCAAGGCATCGAGCATGTGCTGTGGAAGGGTTCTCACGTTAATCATTTCTCGTTTTTCTTCACTGGAAAGTTCCGTTATGAGCTCGCCATTTAAATCCAAAAGTTTGGTCGGCAAGGCATTTGTGAATTCCATGAAATTTTCGTTATCAATAATGTATTTTGTGCTAGACATAGCAAGCCCCAATCCGGAGCCAATCAATATTGAGCCAACAAAAAGCCCTGCTAAAAGGACAATTGTGGATACTTTAATTTTTTCCATAATGTTTAAGAATAAGGGTTTGTGCTTTGAGTGTCAATCTTTTGAAAAAAGCACAAATTGTAAAAGTGCAAAAAAAAGCCGGCTTGTAGCCGGCGTGCCTATCAGGCAGCCGGGCATCAATGGGTGGGAGGGGATAGTTGATTACCCGGCTTTTAAATTATCGCACCTAAATATCGAAATCTTTAATTATTTTGCTGAAAAACATGTTGTCTCTTAAAAAACTTGCAAAAATCATTTTACGAGTTTTAGCGGGTCGGTCGGTTTTCCGTCTTTTCGGATTTCAAAATGCAGATGCGGCCCTGTTGACGCGCCTGTGTTTCCTGTGAGTGCAATTACGGCTCCTCCGTGCACGGTCTGACCTTTTGTCACAAGGCTTTTTGAAAGATGCGCGTAAGTGCTTGTCATTCCGTTGTTGTGCTGGATGATAACATGATTCCCGTAAATTTCGTTGTATCCGTTTAAAATCACTGTTCCGCCCTTTGTTGCATAAACTTTTGTTCCGACTGGGGCCGCAAGGTCAACTCCCTTGTGAAGAAGCCATTTTCCAGAAATCGGGCTGGTCCTGTATCCGAACGGAGATGTGAGAACTTTTTTGTCGAGCGGAAGGATCATTGAACTGTCTTCAAAGAAAAATACGTCTGTGGAACTGAAGCTTTTTTTGGGAAGATAATAAAAATCAACGCCTTTAATCTGAAAAATCAACGTGCTTTCCGTTATTTCGCCAATGTATTCTTTATAAAGAAAGACTTCGAGCGTTGTTTCGGGGGTTTTTGCAATGTAAAGTCCCTGTGCCGCAGGAAGTAAAATAGTCTGGCCAGCCACTAAAGCCATTTTGTCGGAAAGTCTGTTTACAGTGGCAAGCGTTCCGGCATTTTGGGAAAGGGCCGCCCGGAGTTGATGAAAGCCCTTTCCGTTGGATAAATCTTCTTTTTTTAATTTGTAGGAATAAAATTTTAGTGACGGAAGATTTCCTTTTCGGAGTTCTTTCTCGGATTTTTCAATCTCTTTTCCGTATGCCAGAAAATTGTCGCTTTCCGCTTTTACTTTTTTTCTTTCTTCTTCCGAAGCTTTTGGATTTGGTGCTTTGTATCTTGTTGTGGTTAATTGAATTACGTCATTTTCTGAAATTACGATTGTATCAGTTGCACTTGCAGTCCAATAAAGTGAGAAAAGAAAAAATGATGCAAAAATGATTTTTTTGATTTTAACCATTTTCTTTTTCAGGTTTGTTGTTTCTTTTTAAGCCAAACGAAATGAGTCCGTAGGCAAAAAAAGTTACAATTGCGACCGGAATTGCCAAAAATCGCTTGCCGCTAAACACTAAAATGCCTATGCAGGCAAGCCCTGCGATTATTGTAAAAATCTTAAGGACAAGGTGTGCAAAAACTTTTATTCCTGCCTTCCGAATTTTTTTTATCAATACAAAAAGCAAAGAGAATCCCAGAATTGAAAGAATCGTGAGCGTATAGGCTTTGGGGTATGTTATTGCGAATTTCCAGAGCGGAAAAACGAACGCAACGGCAAAAAATGTGCATAAAAGGAGCAGAAAAATAATTTTCCTGTTGAGCTAAAAAGATTTTTGTATCCTTGAATTATTTTTTGTATCATTCGAATAGTCTAATAAAAAAAATGATAACAGTCCAATAAATCTTTTATGTTTTTTAAATAAAAAAAAGGCTGATGACGCGAAAGTCAATCAGCCTGTAAAAAATTATTCTTACGCCTCTGAAATAGCTGTTGCTGGACATTCAGAAGCACAAGTTCCGCAGCTTACGCATTTAGATGCGTCAATTTCGCGGTGTCCGTCGTTCTCGCTGATTGCTCCAACTGGACAGTCTGGTTCGCAAGTTCCGCAGTTTACGCACTGGCTAGGATCAATTTTGTATGCCATATTTGGTACCTCTTAAAAATGATTTAAGATAATTTATCATCGTCAAACTTGAAAAACAAGTGAAAAATGTGTTTTTGCGAACGAATTAGGTTATGCTAACAGAAAGCTAGTTTTTAAATAAAAAAAAGCCCAGCAAAGTTTTGAAACTGCTGGGGCTTTTGCGGTCCCTACGGGAGTCGAACCCGTCTCTCCGCCTTGAGAGGGCGATGAACTAAACCGATATTCGAAGGGACCAAAATAAAATATTTGAATAAAAAAGCTGACCATTGAAAGTCAGCTTTTTTAGTTCCCCAAGGAGGATTCGAACCCCGGACAAGTCAGAACCAGAATCTGAAGTGCTACCATTACACAATCGGGGAATGGAGTAAAATATAAAGCAATTTAATTTGCTTACGGTCCCTACGGGAGTCGAACCCGTCTCTCCGCCTTGAGAGGGCGATGAACTAAACCGATATTCGAAGGGACCAGTTTAATTGTTTTGTGTAATTCCCCAAGGAGGATTCGAACCCCCACAATCAGAACCAGAATCTGAAGTGCTACCATTACACAATCGGGGAAAGTGTCAAGCGCTTGTTGCGTCGATGTGAAATATATTATTCTTTCTAAAAAAAATAGTCAAGCGAAAAAATAAAAAAAATTAAAAATTTTTCTTTTTTTTTGAAATGTTTTATTTTACGGTGGACTAAAGCCTTGTTTCATGGGAATAATAAAGGTATGAGACATTGTATTATTGTAAAATTTAAGGACCGAGAGAATTGGCGCAAGCTTTTGCCAGAAATCAAAAATCATTTTGACAAGGCTTTGGAAGTCGAGGGAATTTCTTCCGTAAAACTTTACGATTCTTGTTCGACACGGGAGAACCGCTTTCATTTGATGATTGAACTTACGATGACGGACGAGGGACTTTTGAATTTCGACAAGAGCGACGTTCATCTGGATTGGAAAAAAAATTACGGTGACATGCTTGAAAGCAAAACGATTTTTGATTACGAGCGAGGTTAAAAGGAAACGCCGCGAGTTCGGTTTTAATAGAAAATTAACTTGTGCGTTTCCCGTGAGTTTTCTAAAGAAAGCTCACGCTTTGGTTAGTTTGCTTTCGGGTGCCCTTATGCTCGCGCAGAGATTTTCAGTTCCATTCTTTTGCTCTCTGGAAATTTTTCGTGTGCGATTATAGAAAAACTTTCGGAAAATTTGATATTATCTACTCGTGAAAAATATTAATCTTGTGAAGGGCGAGAAAATTTCGATTCGTGGTGCCCGCGAGCATAATCTTAAGAATGTTGATGTTGAGATTCCGCGCAACAAACTTGTTGTGATTTCTGGACTTTCTGGTTCTGGAAAATCTTCGCTTGCGTTTGACACGCTTTTTGCGGAAGGCCAGCGAAGGTATATGGAAAGTCTTTCTTCGTATGCGCGTCAATTTTTGGGCAGCATGGACAAGCCCGATGTAGATTTGATTGAGGGGCTTTCGCCGGCTATTTCTATTGAACAAAAAACGACTCACAGAAATCCTCGTTCGACTGTTGGAACCGTTACAGAAATTTATGATTATTACAGACTTCTTTTTGCGCGGGTAGGGCACGCTCACTGTCCAAAATGCGGTCGTGAAATCAAAGAACAAACCGACGACCAGATTATAGACACGATTATGGGCTGGCGCGAGGGAACTAGAATCTCAGTTTTGGCTCCGGTGATTCGCGGAAAAAAAGGTGAGCACACAAAAATCATTGATGACGCAAAAAAATCAGGTTTTGCCAGGGCGAGAATCGATGGGCTTATGGTTGAACTTGATGATTCTATAAAACTTGACAAGCAGAAAAAGCACACCATTGAAATTGTTGTTGATCGAATCGCATTAAAATCCGACAGCAGAAAACGCCTTGCAGAGAGCGTTGAGACCGCTTTGCAGACGGCAAACGGAATAATAATCGTTTTGCGCCGAGTTTATAAAGAAGATGAAGCTTACGAAAGCGTTGTGCATGAGATTCTTTCGAGGGGCGGAAAAGTTGAGGGCGATAAGGACTTTATAGAAGAAGAAGTGTTTTTTAGTCAGCACAATGCCTGCCCAGACTGCGGAATTTCTATTCCTGAACTTCAGCCACGACTTTTTTCGTTCAACAATCCCTTTGGCGCATGCCCGGAATGCACGGGAATTGGCGAGAAAATGGAATGGGATTTAAAGAAAATCCTTCCTGACGATTCCTTGAGTTTTAATCAAGGCGCGTTTCCGTTTTATAATCCTGAAAGCGAATGGAATCATTCTTTGTTCAGCGCGGTTGCCGAAACTGGCGGATTTTCGCTTGATACGCCAATAAAAGACCTTTCGAAAGAACAACGTGACTTTTTGATGAACGGTGACGAAACAAAAATCATGCAGTGGATTTACAAAAAACAGAGCGGTGAAGGTTATTCTGAATACAAACGTCCGTGGGCTGGCGTGCTTTCCGATATGAAAAGACGGCATGCAGAGGCCTGGGGCGAAGCTCAGCGAGTGCGCATGGAAGAAAAATTCATGTCGGTGAGCGAGTGTTCTAGCTGCCACGGAAAAAGGCTAAGGCCGGAGGCTTTGGGCGTAACAATCGGTGACAAAAATATCATTTCGCTTTGTTCGCTCAGTGTTTCTGAATCAATTGAATTTTTTGATTCGCTTTCGTTTACTGAAACCGAAAAGTCGATTGCGCACCAAGTTTTAAAAGAAATTAACTCTCGTCTGAACTTTTTGAAAAATGTCGGTCTTGATTATTTGACCCTTGAACGCTCGGCGGGAACTCTTTCTGGCGGTGAGGCGCAGAGAATTCGTCTTGCGACGCAGATTGGCTCAGGTCTTACGGGCGTAATGTACATTTTGGATGAACCGTCGATTGGTCTTCATCAGCGTGATAACCAAAGGCTCATTGACACTCTCACTTATCTTAGAAATCTCGGAAACAGCGTGATTGTTGTTGAACACGATGAGCAGACAATGCTCACCGCGGACTGGATTGTTGATATTGGTCCTGGGGCCGGCGTTCACGGCGGAAGAATTATGGCTTCTGGAACGCCTGAGCAAGTTATGCAGGTTGAAGACAGCATTACCGGCCAGTTTTTGGCGGGAAAAATCCGCATGGAAATTCCGTCTGAGCGTCGTAAAGGAAATGGTTCGTTCATTTCGATAAAGGGCGTTCGTGAGCACAATCTTAAAAACGTGAGTGTGGACATTCCGCTCGGAACGTTCACTTGCATTACTGGCGTTAGCGGCAGCGGAAAGTCAACTCTTTTGAGTGACGTGTTCTATCCTGTTGTGTCAAATAAACTTATGAAGACTGATTATCCTGCCGGCGAGTACGATTCTATTGAAGGAATTGAGGCTCTTGATAAAGTCATAAATATTGATCAGTCACCAATCGGACGAACTCCTCGTTCAAATCCAGTCACTTATGTTGGCGTTTTTGACTCAATCCGAGAACTTTTTGCAAGTCTTCCGGAGTCAAAGGCAAAGGGCTACAAAGGCGGGCGGTTCAGTTTTAACGTAAAAGGCGGACGCTGTGAGAACTGCCAAGGGGCTGGAACGATTACAATCGAGATGAACTTTTTGCCGGATGTTTTTATTCAGTGCGACGTTTGCCACGGAAAAAGATTCAATCAGGAGACTCTTGATGTTCGTTACAAAGGAAAGAACATTAGCGATGTTCTTGAGATGACAATTGAAGAGGCTGCGGACTTCTTTAGTTCAATTCCGCATATTTCAAGAAAACTTGAGACTCTAAAATCCGTTGGACTTGGCTACATTCAGCTCGGTCAGAGCGCGCTAACCCTTTCGGGCGGTGAGGCTCAGCGAGTTAAGCTTGCTACGGAACTTGCACGACCTTCAACCGGAAAAACACTTTACATTCTCGATGAGCCGACTACGGGACTTCATTTTGCGGACGTAAAAGTTTTAATGGAAGTAATTCAGCGGCTCGTTGACAAAGGAAATTCCGTTGTGATGATTGAACACAACCTTGACGTGATTTGTCAGGCTGATTACATAATTGATTTAGGACCTGACGGCGGATTTAGGGGCGGACAGATTGTTGACACTGGCACTCCTGAAGAAGTTGCTTCCCGTTGGGAGAAAACCGGCTCGTACACCGGAAAATTTGTTGCAGAGCAGCTTGCGCGGGAAAAAGCACGTTCTAAGTCTGAATAAAACTAAATGATGAATCTGATAAAAAAAGTTCAGTTTGTTTTTCTCCTCGTTTGTTTTTCGTTTGGTTTGCCGAATTTTGCTTTTGCGTCGGATGAAGAAAATTCAACCGTAATCAAAATTGAGAACGCGCAAAAGTCGGAATACAAAAAAAACAAAGAGACCGACGAGGATTTGATTGTTCTTGAAGGGCAGGTAAAAGTTTCTGTTACAAAAGGCTCAAAAACGACCGTGATTGAGGCGGACAGGGTAAATTACAACCGTGCCACCGAAATGCTTTATGCCGAAGGAAATGTTTCTTTGAATCAGTCTTCCGGAAAATCGAGCGGTGGAGAGAGCGTTACGGCAAACAGCCTGCTTTTTAATACATCAACGCTTGAGGGCGTTTTTGACAACGGCCGTGCCGTGCAGACTTCTAGCGACGCGATTAATCTTCCGAGCGGCTCGACTTTGATTGTTGCGTCGAATATTTTTGGCCGCGACTCCGACGGAACGATTGCTTTTAAATCTGGCGAACTTACTTTTTGCGATGACGAAAATCCGCACTGGCGAATTAAGGCTTCGAGAATCTGGCTTTTGCCGGGCGGCGAGTTTTCTTTTTTGAACGCGGTTCTTTACGTTGGCCGAATCCCGCTTTTGTGGCTGCCTGCGTTTTATTATCCGAAGGACGAACTTATTTTTAATCCTACGTTTGGTTACAAATATCGTGAGGGATATTTTATAAACACGACGACA
This sequence comes from Treponema zioleckii, assembly GCF_014737315.1. GTDB lineage: Bacteria > Spirochaetota > Spirochaetia > Treponematales > Treponemataceae > Treponema_D > Treponema_D zioleckii. Next base: position 27,794 of record NZ_JPUF01000003.1, read on the forward strand.
TATCTCTATGGAAGAAAACCTAAAGATGCCGTAAGTACCTCCGCTTTGGGCAGTTCTTCTTCGTCTTCGTCGGACGATGATGACAAAATCAACTTTTTTAGTTTTATGAATACAGGTGCGATGAAAGAGCAGGTTCGCGAGGGTCTTGTTCTTCATAATTTGAATGAGGATTTTACTGGCGACACAACGAATTATTTTAAGGTGCTTGCCGATTATTATTCAAATCTTGGTACAATGTTCGGTTACGATACAGTTCTTTCTCCGGGTTCTTACATGACGAGTTTTAAGTCAAATTTAAAAATTGGGTTTAGCAACACGGTTTTTAAGAAGAGCTCTGTCTATCTTCCTTATGATGAAAACGGCGAGATTCAAGCTGACAAGTCGAATTTTATGTCGTTTACGGCGCCGTTCAGATATCAGGCAAATCTTGCATTTACGATTGCAAAGCCTTTTTCTATGACGGTGAGCCTGCCTGTGTATTCAGATCCGTATTTTGACTACGATTTTAATAACCGTGCCGAAACTATGGACTGGATTGATTACGCAATGAGCGGAACCGATACCGACGATGACGATGACAGCGTGACAGAAACTTCATCTTTTACTTGGAACGTGAACGGTTCATATTCATTCAAATTGCCGGATGTAATCAATCCGTGGATTTCTAGCCTTGCGGTTTCGAGTTTTAGCTCTTCTGTTGTTTATTCGTCAAAGGCGAATACAAAACTTTCTTCCGACGAACGATATTCTTCAGAGTGGGAAGCATACACTCCGGAACGAAAATTTTACTATCCGTCGCTTGTAACGCCTTTTAAAACGACAGGTAAAATTGCCGGAACTTTGATTCAGATTCCAGCAAAGTCAACTTCCTCATCAAAATCTTCTTCTCAGAGTTTGACGCTCAATGTGCCCGAAGAACTTATGACGGAAGAAGAAATTCAAAAAAAACGTGAGGAAGAGGAAAAGAAAAAGGCAGAGGCCGAAAAAAAGATTCTGATGAGACAAAAAATGAGTCTGATTCTGAAAAAAAAGATGAGAAAAAAACTGAAAAAGATGAGAATGTGATTTTTGGTGAAAGTGCGCTTCCTTTAATCACAACATCGGCCGGCAGCGTAAAATCGATTGGCGGGCTTACGTACACGCTTGGTTACTCTGTTACTCCTGATTTTACATCGCAGATTTCGTATGCGTCTTCAAATCTTAATACTCCGGAGGATTTTGAATGGAAAAACATGCAGTCAACTTACATTCAGGTAAAATCTCCTGCAGTCCTTACGAGTACGCTTGGCTACCGTGACGGATTTATTTCGCTCACAGACGCGTTCACTTTTAACCCTGTTTATCAGACTCACCCATATTTGAACGACGACAGCGATAACGGCGGATACAGCGAGTCTTCTATAAAATCGATAAAGAACGCAGACTTTAATGCACGAAAGCTTGACCTTACCGACGTGAACACGCTTACTTTTAAGCCGTTCAATTACACCGAACATTTTTCGGGCACGTCGATTGCATGGAATTCAACCGTAAAAATGATTCGCACCGAGTACGTTGGCACTGACCCGGAGGAGCCTGAGTGGGAATATCTTACGATGGAGCTTTGGGACGATGATTGTGTTACGACTCACACCCTGAGTGCAACGCTTGCGGCAACGGAAGGAGATTTTTCGCAGTCATTTGTGCTCACTTCAACTTTGCCACCTCAGGTTGACGCTTACTACGGCACGCTCACGCTGGGCTTTCCTTACGTAACGTTTACGGCGGCTTCTGGAATCAAGCAGAAAAGCTCGGATGATTCAACTTGGGTTAAGCAGGATTTGAGCCAGTCCCTTGCGATAAATCTTTTTTCGAGCAATTTAAAATTCACTCAAGCCTACGTTTATGATTTTGAGGAAGATGAACCCGAATCGTTCAAGCTGTCTCTTTCGGGATATGGCGCGCAACTTGCCTACACTTCAAGTTACGTTGCAGGATATTCTTTTGAAAGCGGGCAGGGCTGGAAGTCCAACAGTTCTGATGACAAAAAATTCCAGCCGTATTCTTTGAGTTTGGCTTACACAAAGCCTTCGAAGACTTTTAAGTATTGGAACGACAGAATTTCTTTTGCACCTACACTTTCAACGAGCGTTGTCTATGATTTTTTGCGCCCGACAAGCAGTTATTTTGTCTTTAAGCCGGGAATCACTTTTAAAATCAACAGTTTCTTGGACTTGACGTTCAGCGCGGAATCTAGGAACAGTTGTATCTATCGATATTTCTGCCCTGAAGATGATTATAATTATTATTATAGCGGAAACGGTGAGCGAAATATCATTCAGGATTTGATTGATTCGTTCAGATTTGATGACGAGAACAAACGAAAGAATTCTGCGTTCAAGATGAAGAGCTTAAAAATTGACGTAACGCACGATTTGGATGACTGGGATTTTAATTGCGAATTCAGCGTTTCGCCGCGTTATGTTGCGGCAACAACTTCAAAAAAAGCTTATTACGATTTTAGTCCGTATTTTACGATTAGTGTTTCCTGGCGGCCACTTTCGAGCATGAAGACCGAGATTGTAGATAAATACGGCGAATGGCAGCTGAACCCGTAGAGTTTGTGGTAAAAAATCTTGCGGTCGTTCACTGTGGCGTTTCATAAATTGGTACCGCCGTGTTTGCTATTTTAATTAGAGACTGTTTGGAGGAATGTAGAAGAAAATCTGTATTCTATTTGAAAAATATATGATTCTCTATTACAATAAAATAATACCTAAAAACGTCTTTAATATTTTTGATGTTTTGGGGAAATCTTAGGATAAAAAAAGTGTGTAACGAATATAAAATTGTACTTCAAGATTCAGATATCCTTTCTCGTATTTGCGGAACCAACGACTCGAATTTAAAACTTATTGAATCACATTTGGGGGTGCCTGTTTTTTCTTATGGGAACGAGCTTTCCATAAATTCGGAAGATCCTCGTTTGTGCGAGCAGTTTAAATTCATAATTGACAGAATTTCTGATGAAATTTCTGAGTGCGGTGAGAGTTCTGTCGATTTGATACAATCTGTGCTTGTTACTGGTGAGCAGACTCGCCAGAATTTTAGTGCCGGAAAATATGCGATTGCGATTCCTGGCGGAACTCACAAAATTTATCCTAAAACGCGTAATCAGGCTGAGCTTGTAAAGGCAATGCGGAAAAATGACTTGGTGTTTGCTGTTGGACCTGCAGGAAGCGGAAAAACTTTTCTTGCCGTGGCGGAGGCGTTGAGTCTTGTTCTTTCAAAAAAAGTGAATTCTATAATCCTTACGCGACCGATTGTGGAGGCGGGGGAGAGTCTTGGGTATTTGCCCGGTGATTTGCAAGATAAAATCAATCCTTATTTAAGACCTCTTTATGACTCTATGAATTCATGCCTTCCTCGTGATATTATGCATAAATTGACTGAGAACGGAATTATAGAGATTGCGCCGCTTGCGTATATGCGGGGACGCACTCTTAATAATTGTGCCGTTATCCTCGATGAGGCTCAGAATACAACAACTGAACAGATGAAAATGTTCCTTACCCGTATGGGTGAGAATGCAAAAGTTTTTATAACCGGAGATGTTACGCAGATTGATCTTCCGAAGAAATTTCGTTCAGGATTGGTTCATGCACTGAGAATTTTGCGTGGAATTCCTGAAATCAGCATTGTGGAGCTTGACGGCTCTGATGTTGTGCGATCGAGACTCGTAAGAAAAATCGTGCAGGCGTATGAAAATGACAGAGCAGATGAATAGTTTGTTTGAAAAACAGCTTTTGGCACATTCAGATGTGCATAATTTTGACAAAGACTCAAAAGATGTCAAAACGGACAACTTTATAAAAAAAGTTTTGCGCGTCGCCTTAAAAAATTGGGGATTTATTCTATTATATATCCTTACTTTTACGGTTGTTGCGGGAATCGTTTATTTTGATGCGAATACCACGGAGATTTTCTTTTCGTACAACGACAAAAAAATGGAAGTTGGTCGAATTTATCTCGGCGACAAGGATATTGTGGCTCCGCGTTCAATGCCTGCCGATGCCGCTTATCCGATTGATATTGAGGAAGGCGAGGTAATCCAAAAAGTCGGTACCGAAATTACGGAAAATGCGATTTTAAAAATCAAAAAAATCTCAGATTCTCCTGTAATTGTTGACTATCGTGTTTTCTGCAACCGGCTTCTTTACCTCCTTCTTTTGTCTGCCTTGTGGATTGTGATTTTTAATCCGATAATTCTTGGTCGCAAACTTCTTGTGAAAGAAGCGATTCTTGAAACTGTCCTTTTTGTTTTTGTGTTCTTTGTGGCTGCTTTTGCAGACAAGGCGACGTTCTTTCAGAGCCCGTTTGCTCTTTCTGTAGTGATTCCGTCAGCATTCAGTGCGTTCCTTGTGTCAATTCTTTTTGGTCAGCATTCAGCTTATCTTTTCTCGGCGGTTATGGGGCTTGGCGTTCTCGGTGCCGCCGACTTCCACATTGTCCCGATGATTTTTACGATTGCTACTGGCGTTTCGGCTTCAAGAATTGTTCGTTCAATCGAAAAAAGAATTGATTTGGTATTTGCGGGGCTGATTCAGGCGCTTCTTGCCTGTGTTTTTGAACTCGTTTTAAAAGTGATTTTTAATGGCGACATGAAAGATGCACCGTTCGTTTTCCCTGGAATTGCGTTTAACGGATTCATTTCGGGAATTCTGGTTTTGGGGCTTCTTACTCCGCTTGAATACATTATGAACACTGCTTCGGTTTTCCGTCTCATGGATTTGAGTGACCAAAATGCAGCTGTTCTTCGAAAAATGCTTGTTGTTGCCGGTGGTACTTACAGCCATTCGATGATGGTTGGAACCCTCGCAGAAAATGCTTGTAAGGCGATTGGCGCAAATCCGCTTCTTGCCCGTGTCGGTGCTTACTATCATGATGTGGGAAAAATGGAGCAGCCGGAATATTTTACAGAAAATAGTCAGAGCGGACATAATCCACATGATGATATTTCGCCTGAACTTTCTGCGCTTATAATTAAGCGCCACGTTCAGAGCAGTCTTGAAAAGGCAAAACAGTTGCGTTTGCCAAAACAAGTTGTTGATATAATCGGCGAGCATCATGGAAACAGCGTGATAGCTTTCTTCTATAATAAGGCTCTTCAAATTGCTGCAAAAACTCATGGCGGAGACACTTCGTCGGTTTCGCTTGAGGATTTTACGTATCCTGGGCGCCCTCCTGTAACGAAAGAAAGTGCTGTCGTAATGCTTGCAGATACGGTTGAGGCTGCTTGCCGTTCCCTCGACAATCCGACGCCAGAAAACATTGAGAAATTTATTGCAAAACTCATTGCTGGAAAAATTGAAGGCCATCAGCTCGACAACTGTCATTTGACTTTTGGCGAACTTACGCTCATAAAAAATGCGTTCCTTCAAATTTTGGTCGGCCATTATCACACGCGTGTTAAGTATCCAAATCAAAAGGATCCTGACGCTGATTCAAAAGATTCTAAGGCGGAAGAAACAAAAAGAATCGAAGCTGCAGAAGATAACTCTGAAAAAAAAGAAAAAGCAGAATCTGAATCGTCTGAAGTTGAAAAAAAAGATGAAATTTCTGAAGATTCAAAAAATCAACTTTCTGAAAGTGCAGAAATTGTTCCTGAAAAAGATGAATCTGATGACGACGATGAAAAAAAGAAAACTTCGGGAATTCTGATTGTCGATCAGAAAGACGTGGAAGGTGATGATTCCGTTTCGCCTGATGATACGACTGTTCGAGAGGAGGATGATAAAAATGAGTAATCGTGTTTTGATTTCTTTGCAGGACGGTTTGCAGGAGCCTGAGTGGCTTTCTAAAATCGAAGATTTTGAAAATAAAGTTCTCGAAAAACTTGGTTATGACGGTGAAGAAATTTCTATTTTCTTCTGCAACGACGAGTTTATTCAGGAATACAATAAGAATGACCGCGGAATAGATGCGCCTACAGATATCCTAGAGTATGAAAATGGAGATTCTTACGAAGACGAGGATGGAAATTCTTGGTTAATTGCCGGTGACATGCTTTTGAGTCTTGAAACTCTTCCCAAAAATGCGGAATATTTTAATGTTTCGGAGAACGAGGAGTTAAAACGCCTTCTGATTCACGGGACGCTGCATTTGAATGGCATGGATCATGGAGAGTCGCACGTTGAGCCTGGAATCATGCCTACGGATGAAATGTTAAAATTACAGGAAGAGGTGCTGAAATCCTTTTCCGAAGTGAAATTAATATAGATGGAAATTTTTATGGGACTTTTTAAATTCGGAAAAAAGAAAGATGAGGACGTAAACTCTAGTAGCCCGGCTAAGTCGGAAAAAATAAAAACAGATTTAGACCGGGCTCAGGAAGAAATTCTTATTGAAGAAAAAAAAGACATGATAAAAGGAATCGAGGATCTTTCTGAAACTTCCGTAAAAGAGGTTATGATTCCGAGAATTGACGTGGATTTTATTTCGATCGACACACCGCTGAATGAGCTTCTCGAAAAAATTTCGGAAAGCGGACATTCGCGTTTTCCGGTTTACAGCGAGTCTATAGATAACGTTGTTGGCGTTCTTTACGTTAAGGATATTATTAAGGCATTTTCTCGAAAGGAAAGTGTTTCTCTTGAAAAAATTATCAGAAAAGCGTATTTCATTCCTGAATCAAAAAAAATCGACGGGCTTCTTCGCGAATTTAAGCGTCGTCATATTCATATTGCGATTGCGATCGATGAATACGGCGGAATTTCTGGTATCGTCTGTATGGAAGATATTATAGAAGAAATTGTCGGCGATATTCAGGACGAATTTGATAATGAGCGCGAGGATATCGTTTCCTTGGGCGAAAACATTTGGCTTTGTGATGCCCGCGTGAATCTTGACGACTTGAACGAAACTATTGGTTCAAAATTCCCAACAGAGGATTTTGATACTCTTGGTGGTTTTGTTTTAGATTTGGTCGGACGTATTCCTGTAAAGTACGAGAAAATTGAGTATGAAAATTACGAGTTCATTGTTCAGGATATGGAAGGTCATAGAGTCAATTTAATAAAAGTTATTAAAAAGACCGATTTAAATTCTGCCGAAGATAAAGAGTAGAAAAAGGACGGATTTCAAAAATTTAGTTCTGGACTGACAAAATAAAACTTGAGAGACGAAAAACATGAAATTTATAAATAAGATTTTTAGTTTGAAGATTATTGCGTTGTTTCTGACATTGAGTTTTTCATCCCAGCTGATTGCCCAACGGTCAAATCAGCAGGGGGCGATGGCTCTTTACAAACAGGGACTCGATAAGCAGAATCATGATGATTTTTATGGTGCTGCCGAGGATTTTCAGCAGGCTCTTCAAGTTAATCCATCTTATGGGGATGCGTGGTTTCATCTCTCCCAGGTGACGTATGCGGTCGGAGATTATTCGCTTGCGTTGACCTATCTTGATTCAGCGGAAAAATATGCAAAAAATCGCAGTGAAATTTTGAATCTTCGCGGAATGATTTATATTTCTCTCGGAAAACTTCCGGAGGCGCGTAAAGTTTTTAACGATATCTTAAAAACTTACCCAAATGACATTGATGCTCGATTTGGTCTTGCGGAACTTGATTTGTATGATGGAAGCGTTATTGGCGCTCAGAAACTTTATTTGGATGCGTTAAAACGTCAAACGAATAACCGAAAGGCGCTTTTGGCATTGGCATTGCTTTCTGCGGAACAGGGCAACGATGCTGCCACAAAGAAATATATCGATCAGGCTCTCCGCTACCATTCAGGCGAGGCAGAAGTTCACTATTTGGCAGCGTACCTTGAAGCAAAGCAAGGAAATCTTGCCGAGGCTGAGCGGCGTGCACGTTCTGCTGTGCAAATCGAAAGTGATTTTACGAATGCATATGTTCTTCTTGCGACTATTCTTTATTCCCAGGACCGTTTTGATGATGTTATAGATGTTTGTGATTTTTTAATCGCCAAAAAACGCAAGACGGGGGAGGCCTGGTATTTAAAAGGTCTCTCGCAGTATAAAAAGGGCGAAATGGAAAATTCTATTGCAACGTGGACGACGGCCCTTACAATCAAACCAGATGATGAGCTTATGCGTGATGCTCTCGAACTTGTGGTAATCGGAAATCTTCCTATTGAGGATTCCCGCCGACCTACATGGGCAAAATATCACATAAAAAAAGCTCGCGATTACGCTAAAGCTTATATGGGTGAAGAGGCTCGTTATGAATATCAGCGGGCGTTAAAGCTTAATCCGAATGATACTGTGGTTCGGGCAGAGTTTGCTGAATTGCTTGCTAAATCTGGTTTGCATGAAATTTATTTGAATCAGATGAAGTTCATTCAGAATCAGCAGAAAGAAAATGGCAAAAATGATTCAACGAAAAAAACTTATGCACAAACTCGAGCAGAGGATATTATTGAATCGTATGAATCTCTGATGAAATATTCGCTTTCGGCAAAATGGAATGTGGATCCTTTCTATCTTGATAAAATCCGTTGGCACATTGGTTTTTATTACACAAAAAACACTTCGCAGTTTTTGCATCCAGAGGCAGAGGAAGTTGTTACAGGTATGGCTGCTGATATTTTTAGTGGAATTGCGACGACTTCGATAGCTGTTCAGAATTCGCCTGTCAAAAACTATGGAGAAGCGTACCGATTGGCTCGTCAGAACAAAATGGACTATTTTGTTCTTATGAAAGTTGAGGAAAGTGAGCGTGAAGTTTCTCTTGATGCTGTAGTTTATTCAGGTCGCACTGGAACTGAAACAACTCGCTTTAATTATTTTAGGACTGGCAATGACAGAGTTTCATCTGTTTTACGTGCATTCAGACGGGATTTGCTTGGCATTCTTCCTGTTCGCGGAAAGATAATTGACAGAAGCGTTAATGAGCTTTTGGTAGACCTTGGAAAAGTTGAGGGAATGAAAGAAGGCGTCGTTCTTGACGTTATAAAAGTTGGTCAAATTCAGACAGAGGACAAAGGTCCTGGCGTAAGATTCAACAGTAAGGATTATCTTGGAAAAATTACAGTTTCTAAAGTTGGCGAAGAAATTTGTCAGGGAACTTTTGAACAGTCTGGATTCTATGACCGGGTAAATGTTGGTGATGAAGTTTTGGTTCGCTCAATGCCTGCCACGACAAATGCAGATGCCGCAGTTTTATCTGATACGGCTCCCGTTGCTGGCGAAAATGGTGACAGAATCCTTCCTGAAGATGGAACTGCAAAAAAACGTTTGAATGCTGAAGAATTGGGCTTGGTAAAAACACCTGCAATCATTGATATGATTCGTGCAATCAGATAGAAGCTTGATAAAAAGGAGACGCTAAAAGTTTACTCAGAAATTAGAGAGTTCTATAGAGCGTTTCCTGCATTTTTTTTTGACAAAACGCGACCTTTCTTAAAGTGAGACGGAAAACTGAAGCTCAAGTTTTTCTAAAAAAAACTTAGTGGAAAACCTACTAGAAGTGCTTTTTTGTCTAAAAAATATTTATAACGTTTTCCCTTATTTGTCGAGTTTGTAAAAATCAAGCGACGAATCAATCCATTTTCTTGCAAGAACAGGTAAATCGTCTTCTACGAAAAGGAACATTGCGATTGCTTGTCTGTAGCGACGGCAATAATATTGCGCTTCGCCAAGATAAAATGCTGCACGGCGGGTAATGTCTGGTTCTCGGTAAATCGAAAGAAATTTTTTTAACTCGTGCACAGAAGTCTGATAGTCTTCCGTTATAAAATGAGTTTTTAGAATCTTGAACAGATAATATCCGTCGCCTTCGGGATTTGAAATCAAATCCTCTTCAAAAATATACGGGAGCAGAACTTTTTTTTTGGAGTTCTGATATTCCATGGAAAGTTCTTTTCCTGCTTGAATCACTTCTGGATTCGTAATTGAAGGTTTTTTGTACAAATCATCGATTAAGTCAAGGTACGGAAGCGGAAGTTCCCGCATTTGCCCTTCGGAATATATTTTTTCTTCTGGCAAAACTGTCATTGTTGAAATTGAATCCGGTTCTGGCTCAGTTTTCTTTTGTTCCTGCATATCTTTGTAAATTTGCTTGGTAAAATCTTTTGAGAGTACGACCGGAGTTACCGTTGCATTTACTGACGGAATTAAAATGTTGTAAAGTGTTCCTGCTTGGGTTCTTGCAACGACGGCATAATAGTAGGTTCCTGAATCTTGAATATTGTCTTCGTATTCCTTTGTGTCTGTGGAAAGTTCCTGGAGAATATTGGCAGAAATCAGCATTCCCTGGTTGATGATAGGTTTTTCGGCACGCATGACGACAATCTTTCTTGCTGAGAAAGTTTCGGACGTGCTCCATGTGAGTTTGACTTTATTCACATCAACTTGCTCCGCTTTTATTGAATTGCAGATTGGTCGGACGTCATTCGTCGTGTTTTGAGAGAAAGTGAGAAAAATATTTAATGAAAAAAACAATAAAATCAAGAGGAATTTTTTAAATTTCATATCTAAATAATGCAATAAAAAATCCCATTTGACAAGATAAATCGTTTGTTTTATTCTATACAAATGTTTGTGTCTGTTGTTCTTGATCCCGGCGGAATGGATTCAGCAAAAGTTATGGCTGCTATTCTCGCTCGATACAGTTTTAAAAAAGTTCAGCGTGCCTGTTGGGAGTGCATGAAGATAAACGAAGGGCAGCTCAGCTCTCTAAAAAGGGAAATTGACGGTGTTACTGATTATTATGACACTGTAAGAATTTACCAGTTTCCTATTGCAGGCAATTTTGCAATAACCGAGTTGCGTCATAAAAAATGGAAGCGTTGTGTCTTGGGGGCTGCTCCAAAAAAATCTTAATAAAATCTTCGCGACGCTAAAAAAATTCCTAAGGAGAAGATATGCTTGAAGAATTGAAAGAACCTATCGAAAAGTTGCAGGAAGATATTAAAAATATTTGGGGGCGTCTTTGACCCTGCTGCAATCGAAAAAAAAATAGCAGAAACAGAAGCTCTTACGAACGAACCTGACTTCTGGAATGATACCGAAAAAGCTCAGAAAGTTATGAACGACTTGAAGCTTTTAAAAGGTCGAATTGAGCCGTGGCGTGAGATTATGCAAGAGGTTGACGACCTTTATACTTTGTATGAGCTTGGAATTGAAGGTAACGACCAGAGCGTTGAAGATGAGGCTCGGCCTCAGCTTGAAGCTTTGCAGAAGAAATTTGAAGACTTGAGCATTTTGAATTTGCTTTCTGGTGAAGTTGACAAAAATGGCTGCTTCTTGACGATTCATTCTGGAGCAGGCGGAACCGAGGCCTGTGACTGGGCCTATATGCTTTCTCGTATGTATATTCGTTGGGCTGAGCGGCACGGATTTAAAATGGAAACAGTTGATTTGCAGGAAGATGAGGGCGGAATCAAAAGTACGACCATTCAGATTTCTGGGGACTATGTTTACGGTCACTTGAAGGGCGAGGCCGGCGTTCACCGCTTGATTCGAATAAGTCCGTTTGATGCTAATGCAAGGCGACACACCTCGTTCGGCTCTGTTTTCGTTTTCCCGATTCTCGATGATACGATAAAAGTTGATATTCGGCCGGAAGATTTGCGCGTTGATACATATCGTTCGGGCGGAAAGGGCGGCCAGCACGTTAACAAGACTGATTCTGCGGTTCGATTTACCCACTTGCCGACCGGAATCGTTGTTCAGTGCGACAGCGAGCGAAGTCAGATTATGAATCGCCAGACTTGTATGAATCTCTTGCGGGCAAAATTGTACGCTTATTATGAAGAGCAACGTGCAAAGGAAACTGCAAAATTTGGTGCCGAAAAAAAAGATATTTCTTGGGGAAACCAAATCAGGACGTATGTTTTCCAGCCATATACGATGGTAAAAGACCACAGGACAAAGTTCGCGGCAGGTGATATTCAGGCTGTTATGGACGGCGACATTGACCAGTTTATTGACGCTTATCTAAAAGCTCAGTGGCAGGGCCTTCCTGTTGGCGGCGAAAATGATGACGAGGATATGTAGTCCTTGTTGGGACATTCTTTTGGAATGAAAATCTTTCGTAAAAAGTCGCTTTTCGTCATTTTTTTATTTTTGATTTTCTCTTTTAAAATCTGTGCTGATGACTGGGTGCTCGCGGCACAGAAATTTACTTTTAAACAACCAAAATCAAATCCTGAAAATCTGACAAAGGCGGCTGAAGTTTTGCCTCAATTGATTTTGGAGCAAATTTCAAAGGGTGGGCTTAGAACTATTCCTGAAAGCGAAACTTTAAATAGAAAACTTTACACGTTGCAGACCGACAGAATTTCACTTTTTTTGCAGCTCTCAAAAGAATTTAAGACGCGCGATGCGCTTGTGCTTTCAAAAAAACGCCCTAAAGACTTGGAAAAAGCACTTTTAGAGCAAAGAAAAAAAAATCAAAGAGATTGAAAAAAAAATAGAAGAGAGTCTTGCCGAAACTGATTCAGAAATTGCGAAAAGTCAAAAGATGATAGAACGCGAAGAAAATCGCAATTCTGAAACTCCTGTTTTGTCTGCGGACGAGACCGAAAAATTAGATGACTCAGAAAAATCTGAAAATGCTGATGACTCCGATAAAAACAGCAGAAAAAAAATAAAAAGTTTCCGTTTCCGTTCCCGTTTTTTCACAAGGATGAAGAAAATAAAATTGTGAGCGAGAACGTCGTTTTGTATCAAAATGATAATAGCAAGCTTTTTGCGCCGACGGAACAGGCTCTTGAAGCCGGCTACGACAGTTGGACTTTTTCAAAAGAAGTTGTTACCGCAAAAATCAACGGACTTGTTACTGGAAAAATCGTGACTTATGGCGAATATGCTGCAATTACAGTTGAAATTTTGACGTATCCAGGTGCAAAGTCAATTGGTACAGTTACGGATGTTGGTTTGATTACGGATTTATTGCCGTTTGCCCGGCGGCTCGTGCAGGGCTTGGCTCCAAAAATAGCGAACAGTCTTCCGATTGAGCTGGAATTTGAAATAGAGCCGCCGGAGGCTCGCGAAAATTGCCGCATTATGGTGGACGGTGTTGTAAAAATCCTAAAATCAAAAGAAATTGAGCCTATGATTGTTGATGCTGGAATCCACACGATAACAATTGAATCTGATGGATTTGAGCGGGCTATGGTGACTTATAAATTTTCTGATGATACGCGCTTTTTTGTTCATGCGGAGTTGCTTCCGGAGGTTTCTGGCTCAGTAAATATTCGCTTAAAAAAATATCGGGACGGAATGTTTTACGCGTTCGGATTGGAATCTGCACCGTATAATGCTGAAAATCCGCAGGCCAAGCTTTCTATTAACGGAAAAAATGTGCTCGGTGTTTTTGAACTTTCTGGCGTTGGTGATGAAGATAAAAACGAAAGTCGGGCGTTCTACAGAATTACGAACGACAAAGCGACGGACGGTGCGAATCTTATTGTGAACGCAAAGCCGTTCGACCGTGCAAAAAATATCGATAAAAGGCGGCGGCGCATGTACACGGCTTACAGCGCACTTATTTGTTCGCTTCCGTTTACTTTTTACTGCACTGGAAGATTCACTTCTGCAAACAATGGATTTTCTTTTGGGCGAGTTGATTATGAGGAAGCTTCAAAATGGCAGAAACGTTCTTATGCTTCCCTTGGCGTAACCGCTGTTTTTGGTACGTGGACTATTTTTGAACTTGTTCGCTATCTTCATGCGGCAAGCCAGGTTCTTCCAGCTGAGGCAAAAATTGACAAAAATCCAGAAGAGGCTTTTGTTCAGTATGGTGCTACCGAAAAACCTGATGCGGAAAACGAACCTTCTGCGGAGCGGTCAGAGAATCTTGTCGGCGGTGAGCGAGAAGAAAATCTGAATGCTGAAAGTGAACCTTCGCCAGAAAAACTGAACTCTGGTGCTGAATGATAAAAGTTTCGGGTACTCCAAAAATAGCCAATTTTCAAGTTTTTGGAGATGTCCTATAATGTGAATACGAAAAGTGGAGAATGGAGAAAAATGGCAAGGTTATCTTTTGTGAACAAAATAAAAGGTTTGTTCGGCGGCAAAAAACTTGACGAAGAATTTTTTGATGAGTTGATTGATGCTCTTGTGGAAGGCGATATCGGTGCAAAGATGGCATATGAAATTGCAGGTGAACTTGAAAAAATCTGCAAAGAGAAAAAAATCCATGATGAGACCGAAATTCGTCTTGAATTAAAAAAATTGCTTTTGGGATATGTAAAATCTGTTCAGTTTGCCCCAGAAAAAGGAAAAGTGAATATTTTTATGCTTTTGGGCGTAAACGGTGTTGGAAAGACAACTTCGGTTGCAAAACTTGCAAATTATTTTAAGAATCAGGGTGAAAATGTAATTATGGCAGCTGCGGACACATTCCGTGCGGCTGCGGAAGAACAACTTGAAATGCACGGTGAGCGTCTTGGAATCCGTGTTGTGGCGCATCAGCATGGCGGCGACCCTAGTGCGGTTGTTTTTGATGCGGCAGACTCTGCTCGTGCGAATGGCGGTGCGCTTGTGCTCGCGGACACTGCTGGTCGCTTGCACAACAAAGAAAACCTTGTTCGCGAGCTTCAAAAAATCGACAGAATTGCAGGGCAAAAAGCTGATGCTGGCTGTTACAGAAAATTTATCGTAATTGACGCGACTACAGGGCAAAATGCTTTGCGTCAGGCGGAAGTTTTTAAGGAAGCTGTTGGCGTTGATGGCGTTATCCTTACAAAATACGATTCGACGGCACGGGGCGGAGTGGCTTTTTCGGTGGGAAAGGAACTCGGAATTCCTGTTGCCTACGTTTGCACTGGCGAAAAATACGAGAATATTCAGACTTTTGACCCGGAATCTTACACCAACGAATTTTTGGGACTCTAATTTTGCGTAAACTTTGCGGAATCGTTTTGTTTTTTGTTTCTCTGAGCTGTGCGCCCCTTTTTGCGAGGGAGGCTACACTGCAAGAAATTTGCTTTGAACTTGTGCGCTACAACAAGACTAAAAATTCTGCGTTTCCGCTGGCAAAAGTTTTTTCAAAAATTACGAAATATTCTTCGGATTCGTTTGCTGTTCCAATTTTCGATGCTGAGAATCGGGTTTTCTTGTACAAAATCGAAAAAATCATGCCCCAAAAAATCGGTGTGCTCGATTCTTCGTTTTCGGCAGAAGATGTTTTTTCTTACGAGGAAATGCTTTCTTCTGAGCCGCCGCTTGTCGGAAGCTGGGTAAATCCTCTCATTATGGCGATTCACTCTTCAGACAAGGAATTAAAGTGGCCGAGAATCACGGAAAGTTTTGAGTATGTTTCTGATATCGGTGTTGTGAATTTGCTTGATGAAGAGGATTCTGGAACGTCGTTCAAAGATAAAGAGGGACGAATCAGGCGCTACGTTTTTGGAGATGAGCAAATGGCGATTTCTGAATTTGACGGTTTTCGCTACGTTGTTTCGTCGTACAAAAATCGGGTTACGAGAAGGTCGTTTGATGAATCTCTTCGGGTCGTAAAATCCGAGGAATTTTCTTTGGGCAGTTCGGCTTCAAATTTGTCGCTTTCTGTTCAAAAAAATTATTATTATAAAGAAGGGGCCAACAAGCCGTATTGGTATCTTGAAATCAACAATGCGGCAAAAACTAAAACAGAGGCTTTCTACAATTTGCAGGGGTTTCCTTCAATAGTTGACGAATATCATTTTGTTTCGACAGATGAAAAAAAAGGTGAGGGAGAATACGTTCACGATAAAAAAAGCTACCTCACTTATGATTCGGAGAACCGTGTAAAATCAGACAGAAGCACTTCCTGGTTTTATGGAAAGACTTCTGGCGGAAAATCTTACACGGATGTCATAAATTCTTCATATATTTATACTTATACAACCAAGAGCGACGCTCCGGACTTTATTTATTATGAAGACGATGTTTTGCGGGTAAAGCGAGTTTATTCTGCGCAAATGAATTATAAAGAGACCATAAATTTTGACGAAGGATTTTCTGTTGAAGCTGAATACGTTAACGGAGTTCGTTCTGCAGAAACTGTATTCTACAATTCAATACCAATCCGAAGGAGAACCTTTGAATACTAAAAAGACTGAATTCAAAAAAAATAATTCATCACATAAAAATCTTTTTTCCTCGCTGCATTGGATTTTTTTTGTTTCACGACGATTTTCTCGCGTTGACAGAAAAGGTCGTTCGGCCGTTACATCATTTTTGGCATCACTGGGAATTTGTTTTGGCGTAATGACTTTGATTGTCGTAATAAGCGTAATGAACGGCTTTCAGATGAGTTTTATCGATTCGATTATGGAAATCAGTTCGTACCATCTTCGTGTTGAAAATGTGGATGATTCTGTTCGTAAGGATTTTTTGAATTTTTGCGAAGAAAATAATTTGGTTGTTTCGTGCACGCCGTTTTACGAGGCTCAGTCACTTTCTGTCGGAAAAAACTTAAAGCAGACTGCCGTTTTGGTTCGTGCTGTTCCAAAAAATGTTTTTGAGACTGACAGCGGATTTAAAAAAGAAATGCAGATTTGGGCCGGCGAATTTGATCTTAATGAAGACGACTCAATTGTTGTCGGGTCTGAAGTAGCACGCAGGCTCGGAGTTCGTGTCGGAAGTCATGTGAACCTTTTTGCGCTTTCCGGCGGAACGGACGTAGATCTTTTTTCTTCGGACAGAAATTTTACGGTCACGGGAATTTTTAGAAGCGGATATGCGGACATTAACGCTACTTACGCTTTTATAAATCTTGAGGACGGAAAAAAATATTTTGGTTCTGCCGCAAATTTAATTTACGGATTAAAATTGACGGACACCGGCTCTGATTCCAGAGTGATTTCTATTTTAAAAGAAAAATTTCCATCAGTAAAAATTGAGTCCTGGAAGTCTTACAACCGTTCGTTTTTTGGTGCGCTCCGCGTGGAAAAAAATATGCTCATGCTTTTGGTGTTCTTGATTTTTGTGGTTGTTGGCATAAATATTTTTAACGGAATGCGAAGAATTGTTTACGAGCGTCGTGAAGAAATCAGTGTCCTTGCGGCTTTTGGCGGAAAAAAATCACTGATTCAGTCAATTTTTGTCATGCAAGGTTTTCTTACCGGGGCTTTCGGTGCCATACCGGGACTCGCTCTTGGACTTTTGATAAGCTCACGAATGGCTGACGTTTTTAGGCTTATGGCAAAAATCGTTCATTATTTTGAGCTTTTTTTTACGATGCTTACAAATCCGCAGTACGCAATGTATTTGCGGGAAAATCCGATGTTCAGGCTTTATGCCAACATTCCGCCGAGAATTGTTCCGACAGAGATTCTGCTTATAACAGTGTTCGGAATTTTTTCTTCGCTGTTTGCGAGCTGGAACGCCAGCCGTGCCGTTTTAAAAATGACTGTTGCAGAGGTGATGAGAGATGAATAATGAAATCATTCAGAATGAAAATTTTACAAATAAAATAATCGAAATCCGAAATCTCGAAAAAACGTACAAAACCGAAAGCGAGACTTTGACGATTTTAAAAGATCTGAATTTTGACGTTGAACGCGGGAAAAAAATCACGATTGTCGGTCAGAGCGGAAGCGGAAAAAGCACTTTTTTGAATATTTTGGGCGGGCTTGACAACGCCACATCGGGTTCCGTAAAAGTTGACGAATTTGAGATAACTTCTCTTGACGAAGATTCTCTCACAAAATATCGTTCGCAGTTTTTGGGGCTGATTTTTCAGTTTCACTATCTTTTAAAAGATTTTACGGCTCTTGAAAATGTTTTTTTGCCGGCGATTATGGCTGGAAAATCAAAAAAACTTGCCAGCGAAAAAGCGCTTTCTCTTTTGAACGACGTTGGGCTTTCTTCGAGAGTTAATCATTTGCCTTCGGAACTTTCGGGTGGCGAAAGACAGCGCGTTGCGGTTGCTCGTGCTCTTATGAACGATCCTGAGCTTATTCTTGCCGACGAGCCGACCGGAAACCTTGACCCTGCAAATGCCGCAATGATTGGAGAGCTGCTTTTTTCAATGGCAGAAAAATATAAAAAAACGCTGATTCTTGTAACGCACGACATGTCGCTCGCAAAAAACGGTGATTTTTGTTATTCAATAAAAAACGGACATTTTACAAATGAAAACTAGTGCGTCTTTTTTATTTTGTCATTCAGACTGCTATTTCCTCGAACCGGAAAAAAATCCAATGCCCGCCGAAGCCTTATCGGTGCGTTTTTCTGCATCGGATTGAGCCTTGTGCCACTCGTAATGGTGCTTTCTGTTTCTGACGGAATGATAAAAGGCATTACCGAACGAATGATTGGTTTGAGTTCAAGCCATGCAAGTTGTTTTTTTTCTCCCATGTTTGAAGGCGAACTTGATTCTGAAAATCTTTATGCGGTTGCAGAAAAATTTAAAAACGAGCCGGGCATAACGAATGCTTATCCTGAAGTCCGTGGAATCGGGCTTGCTTCTTCCCTTGCCGGTCGCACGGGCGCTACGATTAGGGCGGTTACGAAAAACGCTTTTGAAGAAAATGCATCGTATAAAAAACTTTTTAAGATAATAGAAGGTTCTGCGTCTTTGCAAGAAAAAAATAGTGCCGTAATCGGAGAAAAATTGGCTAAAACTCTGAATCTTTCTGCGGGAAAGACTTTAAGGCTCATAACTAGCCGTGAAGGAGCGGACGGAAAAATTCTTCCAAAAATAACGTCGCTAAAAGTTGCGGGAATCGTTTCTAGCGGTTATCAGGAACTTGACGCGTTGTGGCTTTTTATCCCGCTCGAAATGGGACTTTCAATTCTCCCGGTTTCGTCTTCAGAAATTTTTGTAGGAATCGAAACTCCTGATGCTTACAGTATTGAGCTTGACAAAACTGTGAGCCGGTTTGAAGAAAAGTTTGGTGACCAATTTGAAATTTACAAATGGAACGAGATGAACGTTGCCGAATACGAGAATTTTGCGTCGACGCAAATCATGCTTTTGTTCATCATGCTTTTAATCGTTCTCGTCGCTTCGGTAAACATTTCGAGCGCGCTTGTAATGCTTGTAATGGAGCGGCGAAAAGAAATCGCGATTCTAAAAAGTCTTGGTTCTTCTCCCTCTGAAATTGCACTTTCTTTTTTGCTGACGGGGCTTGCCACCGGAGGAGCTGGAGTTTTGATTGGAATTCCGGCAGGGCTTTTTTGCGCTGCGAATTTTAATTGGATTCTTACAAAAATCGAAATTTTTGTGAACTATTTTGTGGAATTTATTTATCTTGCTGTGAATGGAAATGTCGAGAATTTTACGCACATAAATCTTCTTGACCCGGCGTTTTATTTGCAGGAAATTCCGCTTTCGATTCCTTTGGGACAGCTTATAATAATTACGGCGGGCACGCTGATTCTTTCGCTTTTGGTGAGTGCGCTCCCGGCATTAAAAGCTGGAAAAGAAAAACCTATAGACGTTTTGAGGAAAATTTAGCTACTTTAAAGATATTGCGAAGTGAATTATTATTTAGCTCAGATTGTTTTGGTTTCTAAGTGATTTTATAGGAAGTTTTTATGATTTGTGATTTATGTCAGGAACACGAGGCTGTTCTTTTTATTGAGCAAGCGAATGTAGAAAACAAACGAAAATTGAATCTTTGTATTGAATGTGCAAAAAAATATGGAATCACGCCAGAGTCAAAAAGTATCGGAAAATCTCTGGCTTTGCTTTTTGACACGTTCGCCAAAGCTGTCGGAAAAAAAGCTTCCGAGGATGAAAAAAAATTGTGCCCGGTTTGCGGGGCAAGTCTTGCATTTATCAAAATGAATCGTGCGGCTGGCTGCCCTGAGTGCTATTCGATTTTCAAAAATGATATAAGCGAAATCTTTAAGAATATCGGGGTTACTTCAAAATATGCGGGAACAATGCCGAAACGATTAAAGAATTTCCGTTCGGTGCTCACGGACAGAATCGTTATTCAGTCAAAACTCGAAGAATCTCTTAAAAACGAAGATTACGAAAAGGCTGCGATTTACCGTGATTATCTGAGAGCTTTGGAAAAATCGCCAGTGGCAGAAGGAGGATTTGAAGATGGCAAATGATGCTTGGTACACTGAAAGTGGGCCTGACAACGACGTTGTTCTTTCCACCAGAGTTCGTTTTGCCCGCGATCTTGCGAATTTTCCTTTTCCTGTAAAATTTAAGGATGATGATGCCCAGCGCGTGCGAACCCTCGTTTTTGATTCATTTTCCCATTTTTCGGATCCTGATTGCTATCAGGCTGTTCTTACTTCCGACCTTGACGAAATGGGCAGGCAGATTCTTTGCGAGCGCGGTGTTTTGGAGCGTTCCACACCGATTTCTGACGGCACTGGAATTGTAATAAAAACGGACGGAACGATTTCTTGCCTTGTAAATGACAACGACCATGTTCGGATTTCTTCGTTTGTGGCTGGTTTTGACGGAAAAAAGGCCTTTGAACTTTGCAAGGCCGTTGATGATGAGATGCAGAATTCTGTTCAGTTTGCGGCAAGCTACGATTGGGGATTTTTAACTTCCTCGTTGAATGACTGTGGCAGCGGAATGAAAGTTTCTTGCAGGGTTCACCTGCCGACTCTTTCATTTTCTGAAAAAAATCGGGGAGCTTTTTAAAGAACTTTCAGAAAAAAATATCGTCATAAAAGATTGCTACGGAGTTGGCGGACTAAAATCTTCATCTCTCGGATTCTTTTACCAGATTTCAACAAAATCGGCGCAGTCTGGCTCCGAGATTGAGCAGATGGCAAATCTTCTTGCGGCGGTCAAATATCTTACCGAGCAGGAGCGAAAATGTCGTGAAAATATTTTGTTCGAAAAACCGACGGAAGTTCGTGATTTGATTTATCGAACTTACGCTAGATTGAAATTTTCTTTTTTGGTTCCGCTTCGCGAAGCTATCGAGTCAATTTCGCTGGTAAAGTGGGGAAAAAATCTTGGTCTTTTTTCTGGAATCGAAGATTCTGAGTTGAGTGCCATGCTTTATCGGGTTATGGAAGGGCACTTGAAATTCGTTCTGAAAACTAGAAAAATAAACTTACCTGCCGACGTGGGTTCTGACAAACTTCTAAAAGAAAACTATCTTCGGGGGCTAATTCTCCAAGAGGCGTTTGAGAATCTAAAAATAATCGCTTAAGATTATGAGGGGATAACATGAAGGGATTATCAGTTTTAGCACAAAAACTTTTGACGACGCTTGCCCAGGAAGAGGGCAGAAAAAGCGGGTCGGTTGAACTAAAGCCGGAACACGTTCTTCTGGCGCTCCTAAAAAATGCACAGGGCTACGGATATCAACTTTTGCAGGCTCTTGGAATCAATGTTCTCTCATATCAGCTTATTCTTGAGCAAAGTCTTGAAACGAGAAGTCCGCTCTCGGATTTAAGTGAACTTCCTCCGTCCCGACGGCTTCGTACTATGCTTGATGTTGCCGTAATTGAGTCGCGCTCGCTCCGAAACGACTACGTTGGAACCGAGCACTTGATTTTGGGCGCTATCCGTGAGGAATACAGCGAAAGTGCGAAATTTTTTGAGCAGTGCGGAATTACGATTGACGTTGTTCGAAAGACTATAAAAAGCATTCAGCAGAAAAATAATTTTGCGAGCGAGGATTACGATTCAGCTTCTGGCGGAAATCCGAATGCGGAAGCTCAAAAAGAATACGCGAATATGCGCTCGCCTCAGCCAAATAATACCAAGAAGACTTTCCTTTCTGAGTTTACCCGCGATTTGACGCAGTTTTTCCACGACGGAAAAATGGATCCTGTCGTCGGTCGTTCAAAAGAAATTCAGCGCGTGATTCAGATTTTGAGCCGTCGTTCAAAAAACAATCCTATTCTTCTCGGAGAGCCTGGTGTCGGAAAAACTGCCGTTGCCGAAGGTCTTGCACAAGCGATTGCAAATGGCGACGTTCCGTTCAATCTCAGCGGTAAGCGAGTTCTTTCCCTCGATTTAACGGCGATGGTTGCAGGAACAAAGTATCGCGGCGATTTTGAGGAACGAATGAAGCGAATGATGAAGGAAGTAAAGGAAAGCGGAAACATCATTCTTTTTATTGACGAACTTCACATGATTATTGGAGCCGGAAGCCCAGAAGGCACGATGGATGCCTCTAATATTTTAAAGCCTGCTTTGAGTCGTGGCGAAATCCAGATTGTGGGTGCGACAACGTTCAAAGAGTATCGAAAATACATCGAAAAAGATACTGCGCTTGAGCGTCGGTTCCAAACCGTAAAAGTTGACGAACCTGTTTACGAGGACAGCGTAAAAATCCTTGACGGTTTAAAAAAACAATACGAAGATTTTCACAACGTAATTTATGATGAAGGAGTTATTCCTGCAATCGTAAAACTAAGTATGCGCTATCTTCCTGAGCGTCATCTTCCTGACAAGGCTATTGATATTCTTGATGAGGCTGGAAGTGCAAAGAAGATTCAGGAAGTTGTAAAGCCGGCCGAGCTTGCCGACCTTGAAAAGGCTATTGAAGAACTTGGGAACGAAAAAGATGAGCTTGTCGCAAATCAGGATTATGAGCGTGCCGCAATGGTCCGCGACAAGGTGCGTGAATTAAAAGCCAAACTTGAAACGTTCAATAATTATTGGAAGAATAATTCAAGCACCATAAAAAAGCATGTTACTGTTGCAGACATTTCAAAAATCATTGCCGACATGACGGGAATTCCTGTTGAGCAGCTTGATGAAAATGAATCTTCTAAGCTTCTTAAAATGGAAGAAACAATTCACAAAGATGTTATCGGGCAAGATGAGGCTGTAAAACTTTTGAGCGGAACAATCCGCCGTAGCAGGGCAGGAATTTCTAGTCCGAACCGTCCGATTGGTTCGTTTATTTTCCTGGGGCCAACTGGCGTCGGAAAAACACAACTCGCAAAAGCCCTTGCAAAATTTCTTTTCGGCTCCGAGGACGCGCTTCTTAGAATCGATATGAGCGATTTTATGGAAAAGCATACAGCTTCGCGTCTTGTTGGTGCGCCTCCGGGATATATCGGTTTTGACGAGGGCGGCTCTCTTACTGAGCGAGTCCGTCATAAGCCTTACAGCGTGGTTCTTCTTGATGAAATCGAAAAAGCTCACCCTGATATTTTCAATTTGCTTTTGCAGCTTTTGGAAGAGGGTGAGCTTCGCGACAATCTTGGGCATAGCGTAAACTTTAGGAATACTGTCGTGATTATGACGAGTAATGCGGGGGCTAGGCAAATTACTTCAGAGCGAAAACTCGGGTTTGCATCCCTTTCGAACGGATTTCTTCCTGCGGAGGAAATCAAGGCAAACGCAATGGAAGAGCTTAAGAAAATCATGAATCCTGAGCTTATAAACCGAATTGACGACATTGTGGTTTTTGAGCCGCTCAGTCGAGAACAGATTTCTAAGATTCTTGACATTCAGATTTCCGAACTTGAAGATAGACTCAAAGACCGTGCTTTGCAGCTTGTTATAAAACCTAAAGCCCGCGAGTATCTTCTTGACAACGGTTACGACCCGAATATGGGGGCGCGTCCGATGCGTCGTTTGATTCAGACGGAGATAGAGGATCCGCTTTCAATGCTGATTCTTGAAGGAAAAACTGAAGAAAACGGCAAGGTTAACGTGGATTTTGATGGCGAAAAACTTTTTGTAAAAGCCGTTAAGCCCAGGCGAAGCATTGAGTCAAAGCAGGAACTTTTGATTTCTGAAAAAATTGACGGCAGTGCCGGCAACGAAACTGAATCTGGACAGGACTAAAAGACTATGAAACTGGCTAAAAATAGATTTTTTCTTGATTCAAGGCAGGTTATGCTTTATCAGGTTTATTACAGAAAAATTTATAATTTTAAAGACTGATTTTGGAGGTTCTTATGGCTTGGGGAGACAAGAAAAATGTCGTTACTGACAGCGGTTATTATTGGGATGACGAAGAGAAGAGCTGGCTTCCAGTTCCGCTCGAAAATCGTTCGCCGAATGAAATCATGTCGGAATGGCAGAAACAAAATCCTGATTTAAAAGCCGAAGAACACTTTAGAATCAGCGGAAATAAAGAGCTTTCTATTTAATTGTGCCAACAGCACTTTGATTTTGAATTTAAAACTTTTTGGAGAATAAAATGAATATTGCACTTGAAACATTAAAGGCACGTGGATTTTTTGCGCAGTGCACAGATGAGCAGGCCTTGAGCGACAAAATGGACAAAGGTCCTATAACATTCTATGTTGGTTGCGATCCTACAGGTCCTTCGCTTCATATTGGGCACATGGTTCCGTTCTTTGCGCTTCGTCATCTTAGAAAATTCGGTCATCATGGAATCGCGTTGATTGGTGGCGGAACTGCAAGAATTGGTGACCCGTCAGGCAAAACTGAGATGCGAAAAATGATTACTTACGAGCAGATTGACGACAATGTAAAGCACATTCAGGCACAGCTCGACAAGTTCATCGGTTTTGACGGCGAAACTGCATTCAGCGACAACAACAAGCATTGGCTCGCAGACCTTAACTACATTGACTTTTTGCGTGACATTGGTTCTTGCTTTTCTGTAAACAAAATGCTCACTTTTGAGGCTTACAAGCAGCGTCTTGAGCGCGGTCTTTCATTCATCGAATTCAACTACCAGCTTTTGCAGGCTTATGATTTTTACATGCTTCACCAGCGACATAATTGTGTTTTGCAGATTGGAGGCGATGACCAGTGGGGAAACATTACTGCTGGCGTTGATTTGATTCGTCGTAAGCTTGGCGGAACAGAGGAACTTAACGCGGAGCATCAGGTCTTTGGACTTACGTTCCCTCTTATCACTCGTTCCGACGGAAAGAAAATGGGAAAAACCGAAAAAGGCGCAATCTTTCTTGACGAGTCTCTTACTTCTGTTTTTGACTTCTTCCAGTATTGGCGAAATGTTGCGGATCCAGATGTTGAGAAATTCTTTAAATTGTTCACTTTCCTTGAGCTCGACGAGATTTCTAAAATTTGCTCAGGCGACATTAACGCGGCAAAAGAGCGACTTGCCTACGAAGTTACATCGATTATCCACGGAAAAGAGAAGGCTGACAGCGCACTTGCAGGTGCTAAGGCCGCTTTCTCTGGCGAGGGTGACAAAACTCAGATGCCTACAGTTGAAATCGAAAAATCTAGCGTTGAAGCCGGAATTGGTGTTTTGAATCTTTTTGTTCAGGCTGGACTTTGTGCTTCGAACGGCGAAGCTCGCCGACTCATTCAGGGAAAGGGAGCTTCTTTGAACGGAGAGGTTCTTGAAAATCCTACGCAGGTAATTAACCTTTCGAATCTCGACAAAGACGGCGAATTGGTTCTTAAAGCCGGAAAGAAGAAATTTGCCCGTGTCGTTTTAAAATAGTCTTGTAGGTATCTTAGAAAACTCTGTTAGTTTTCCGAGGCTTCCTTATCTATTTTTGAATTTTTCATATTAAACTCGGTTTAAGAAATCAAAAATCTTTAGACCGAGTTTTTTTTATTTCTCCCTAAATAATTTTTTTCAAATTCCGATATAGAGATAGTGGGACTTTAGATAACCTAAAAAATTGCGTTTAGGATTTCATAAAAGGCCTTTTTTGGGGATAGAAAATGAAAAAACGGTGGGGATGTTCTCTTATATTGTTGTTTTTGGTGGCAGCAATTTGTCAGGCAAAAACAATATCAGTTCAAGTAGTTCAAAATAATCCTGGTCAGGAAAGAATCTGGGAAACTACAAATCTTGTTGAACAATCTATAATTGACTATTTTTTTGATGATGGAAATATTGTGTCAAATTCTCCGATTTGGATTAGTTCATCAGATGACAAAAAAAATCATGGTGCACTCAACGCTGCCCTAATAGAGAACTCTGAGGGGGGAATGGAATTCTTGGTTCGCGTTGAAGTTTTTTTTAATACGAGCAAATCTTCTAACCCTGATGCGCCGCTTCTCGAAAATATCGAAAAAATTGAATGGAAAATTTATTCAGTTGATTCTGGAAAAGAGGTATCTTCGGGAAACGAAAAACCTCAAAAAATCACTCTTAGCAATAACAATGAGCTTGGAATAAAAACTTTTGCGTATCTTGTGTCTGGAAAAATAAACAAAGCTCTGGACGGCAGAAAATAGTTGTGAAGAGGGGAATAAAATGAAAAAATTAATTACTTTTATATTAACAATTTTTACTGTTGCTTTCATTTATGCAGCTGCAAAACCTTCTCTTGACGGTCGGGCTATCGTGGCAGATTCAGGAACGATGCCGAAAGGCCTTTTTGCCAGAACTGTAGGGTATTTGCCTGGCGACAGTATTCGCGTTACGAATCCTGAAAATGGTGCGATTGTAGATATTCTTGTTCTTGGTGCAATTGACCCTAGCGAAGGAGTTGCAATTTTGCTTTCTCCAGAGGCTGCCGCTGCACTTGGAATTAAAAAAGGCTCAAATGCCCAGGTAAAACTCACCAAGCGTTCCGGAACTATGGAAGAAAATGCTTCGGGAACGGCTGTTGTTGCAAAATCAAATGCCGAAAAAACTGAAACTGAAACTGAAAATTCCGACTCAGAAATTGAGAATAAAGATGAAGTAGAAAAATCTTCTCAGCCAGTTGTAATGGTTCAGCCTGTAAAAAAGGAAGACCCAGTAAAGACTGATGACGAAAAAGCTCAGTCTAACGATGAGCCAGATGATGTTAGCGAAGTTACAGATGAAGTTTCTGAGCCTAAGGAAGAGGACTCTAATCTTGCCACTGAGGAGCCTAAAGAAGAACTTTCGGCCGAAGTTGATAGTCCTGCCGAAGAAGTTCCAGAACCTTTATCTTCAAACGAGGAACCTGTAACTCCTGTTCAGCCTGTTGAAGAAAAGACTCCAGAAGCTGTTCAAAAAACAGAAGAGCCTGAAAATGAGCCTCAGAACGAAACTGAAGAAGAAGAGGTTGTTAGTCCAGTGTCTGAAGTTGAAGAAACTGGAGAGGCTCCTGTCGAAGAAATTTCTGAAATGTCTACTGAGGAAGTTCCAGCAGCAGAAGAAAATGTTCCAGCCGAGATTGACGAAAAATCAGAAGATATTGAAGAAGAACTTCCTGAACAGCCAGTTGAAACAACTCAGGAACCTGTTGCTGAAAAATCTTCAGAAATTCCTGCTCCAGAAAAGAATCTTGCTCCTGCCGCTACGAATGTAGCAGACGAAAATCTTTCGTCTGCTGCTCCTTCAAAACAGCAGGTTGTTCTTGTTCCAAAGCCGAAAGCAGAAGAAAAAGAAGAAATACTTCCTCCTGTTGAAGAAGAGTATCCTGGCGACTTTGTAGAGCCAAAAGAAAACAATGGACCGTTGCAGCCAGTTGTTCTTGTTCAAAAAAATGAAAGTAAGGCCAACGAAGTAAAAACTGAGAATGAACAACCTGTAGAAAACCTTACCGAACCTGAGATGCCTAAAGTAGAAGAACCGCCTGTTGAAGAATCTCCAAAAACAGAAATTGGTTCTGAGGAAAAAGAAGAGCCTGTTGCTGATAGCCAAGAGGTTTCAGAGCCAGTTTCAGACGAGACGTTGATAGAAGAGACGGTTGAGCCTGAGGCTGAGAAGACTGAGCCTGCAGAAAATTCAGAGCTTCCTCCTACGGAAGAAACTCCAAATGAGGAAGTTGTTGAATCAGAGCCAGAAAAAACAGAGACTCCTGTTGAAATATTGGAGCCTACTTCTGACGAGGAAAATGCTGAAGAAAAACCTGCAGAGGATGATGATGAAATTGATAGAACTTTACCAACTCATATTGAAGAGTTGCCAACTCCAAAGAAAAAGAAACAGTCTGTAGAGGTCGTTCCGGTTGATGATAAAGCTGTAGAAAACGATCCTGTTCTTGCTGTTGAATCTGACGATGAGGATAGTGAAACTCCTGTTGAAACTGAAACAGCGGATAATACCGTTCCTGTTGAGGCAGTTGACGAAGAAAAAACTGTAGAAATAACAGAAACTGCTCAAGAGGAAGCTCCAGCTGAAAGTGTGGAAGAGGAAAAACCTGCTATAGCCGAGGAAGAAACTCCTTCCGAAAGCGTGGAAGAAGAGGTCCCATCGATTCCGCAGGAAGAGGAGCCTGCAGAGGCTGTGAGCGAAGAAACGCCGGAGCCAGTTGCGGAGGAAACTCCTTCCGAAAGCGTGGAAGAAGAAGCGCCGTCGATTCCGCAGGAAGAGGAGCCTGCAGAGGCTGTGAGCGAAGAAACGCCGGAGCCAGTTGTGGAGGAAACTCCTTCCGAAAGCGTGGAAGAAGAAGCGCCGTCGATTCCGCAGGAAGAGGAGCCTGCAGAGGCTGTGAGCGAAGAAACACCGGAGCCGGTTGCGGAGAAAACTCCTTCCGAAAGCGTAGAAGAGGAAAATCCGTCAGAAACTGTATCTGAGGAAGTTCCTTCTGTTGTTGAGGAAGAAAATACAGAAGAAGAAAACGTTGAAGAAGAAGTTCCTGCCGCTGTTGAGGATAAGGCCGAAGAAGCAACTCCTGAGCCAGAAGAGGAAAGTGCCCCAGAGAGCGTTGAGGAAGAACTTCCTTCTGAGCCGGTTTCTGAGCCTGCCCGTGCAGAAGACCCTGCGGAGCTTCCTGCAGCCGAGCCTGTAGAAACTATAGAAATGGCGAAAGAGCCTGAAACTGTCGAAACTGCTTCTGAACCGATTTCAGAAACTGCACCTGCAGAAAAATATGATTCAATTGTTCTTATCCCAACGGATATGAATCCGCCAAAGAGTGAGTCTGTTGCTGCTGTTTCTGTTGAAAAGGAAGATGAAGCGCTTCCTGTAGAAGAAACTTCTCCTGCAGCCGCAAAAGTTGTTGAGGATGATATAAAAATTGATGTGAAACCTGTCGAAAGCGAAAAAGCTGAGTCGGCAAAACCGATTGTTTCGGAAAAACTTTCGGACTACGTTGTTTCAGCAGAAAATCTTGAACAAGAAAAATACTATGTTCAGATTTCAACAATTAGTAGCGAAGAAAGTATTATGAAGATTGTCAGAAAATACGGAAGCAAATATCCGTTTGTGCTTGTTCCTAATGCACGTGGAAATGCCTACTCTGTAATGGTTGGTCCGCTGACAATCGATGAATATGGAACCGTCCTTGAAAGGTTCAAGGTTTATGGCTATAAAGATGCGTTCATCAAGAAAATTCCTTCCAAATCAACTGGTGACGCAAAATAACTCTTTGTAGCATATAAAATATCAAGTTTGTTTTGGAGCTGCCCCAAATAAGTGTCCATCGGGCGGCTCCTTTTTTTTGTCTGTAGCGATAAAAAGCTTTGCTAAGATTTTGCTGTCGTGCTAAATCTTAGCTGATTGGAAGTTTTGTCTGCCAGCATATTTTTGCAACATCGTTGAGTTCTTGCGGATTTTTATTCGCTAAAACTGATTTTCATTTCAGAACGAATTTTTTCGGACAAATTTTTTATAGAATTCTGCTTTAAGCGTTGTTCCGTTGCATTTACGATTTTTTTGTCGCATTTTGTATTAAAAGTGAATATTGAATTTCCATCATATTCCAAATTGAATTCAAATTCAGGAAATGCATAAAAAATTACATCGTCGCCAGAGCCTTCTTTTTCCGCATTCAAGTTCACTTTTCCAAATCCTAAATATTTTGCACTTTTTTTGTTGCTGACAACGGTTAGTCCAAAATCTTTAAGAATTTTCTGCAAATCATTTTTGATTGTGCCGCCGTTATCCAAATCAACTTCTATAAAAATTGTGCTGTCCTTAAGAGCTTCTGTTTTTTTTGTCATCAAGAGAAGAAATTACTTGCATTTCTTTGCCGTATGCTTCGCTTGCTTTTAGCGCATCAATTGTAAACAAAATAGAAAGATTCGTCATAAACGCATTTGCCGGCACGGTTGATTTTTCAAACCAAAAATATTGATTAATCGGGTCCTGATTTTCAGCTTTTTCGTAAAATGAATAAAAATTCCTCTTTTCAGCCTCTATGTTTTGTGCGAATTGCTTCCATGCAGCTTTTTTTTCTATGAACGCTGCGCAGTAGTAGGTTTTTTCTTTTTTTCGTAATAGATTTCTGTGTAATTCAGACCGCTGATTGTAAGCTCGCTTTCCAAAATTGTACTTTCGAGCATCGATGAAAATGGTTTTGTCTCTTGATCTGTCGTGTCAAAATTGACTGTTTCAATAGAATTTTTTATGTTCGTTTTTAAGTATTGGCTAAGGGCTGTCGCTGCGGCCGCTTTTGCAGAATCTGAAGTTTTTGAGCTTCCTATCTGTCTGAGAAAAGTTTTTTCAGGATAAACTGAATCCAAATTCTTTAACCAATTCGGAGCTTTTCTTGAAAATGCAAAAATGTTGAATGCAAGAAATGTGAATAAAATAACAAAAATCTTTTTCATTTAATTCCTCGAAAATATATGTTGTGATTTATTCGATTGTATATAATTTTAAGATTTTTGTTTATATAATTTTAAGTGATGAACCGAAAAAACAGTTCACCACCTAAAATTTATTATTTTGATAAAACTTATTTATCTTCCCCGCGTATTTCTACACGTCGAATTTTTCCGCTGATTGTTTTAGGCAACTCTTTAACGAATTCGATAATTCTTGGATGCTTGTAGCTTGCTGTTTTTGATTTTACGAATTGCAGGATTTCCGATTCAAGTTCTTTTGAAGGCGAATATCCCTTTGTAAGTACAATCGTAGCCTTTATTGCTTGACCGCGGTGCTTGTCAGGAATTCCTGTGACGGCACATTCCAAAACCGCAGGATGCTGCTGGAAAATACTTTCAACTTCGAAAGGACTTACTCGATAGCCAGAAGATTTTATAAGATCATCGTTTCGTCCGACAAACCAAATATAACCATCTTCGTCAAAATAACCTGTGTCACCAGTGTAGTAAAGGTCTCCGCTCAAAGCTTCTTTAGTAAGCTCATCATTGCCACAGTATCCTATAAACAGACCTGTCGGTTTTCCTGCGTCCAAATGCAGTACGATTGAGCCAACATCGCCAGGTTTGCACCTGTTTTTGTTAGAATCGATTACGTCAAGATTGTAGCCTGGCGCAGCTTTTCCCATTGAACCTGGCTTCGGTTCCATTCCTGGAAAGTTTCCTGCCATGAGCGTTGATTCGGTCTGACCGTAGCCCTCAAACATTTTGATTCCTGTCTGCTCATAAAATTTGTTGAACACTTCTGAATTCAACGCTTCTCCTGCAGTAACGCAATATTTGAGCGATGACAAATCATATTTTTTCAAATCCGAACGGATAAGATAGCGGTAAACCGTTGGCGGTGCGCAAAAAGTGTTCACTTTGAATTCTTCAATCTTTTTCATCAAAAGACCTGGTTTAAATTGAATCATGTCGTAAACAAAAACTGCGGCGCCTGCAATCCACTGCCCGTAAATCTTTCCCCATACAGCTTTTGCCCAGCCAGTTTCCGCAACAGAAAAATGCAAACCGTCATCAATAACATTCTGCCAGAACTTTGCCGTAATAATGTGGCCGAGAGGGTAGAGAAAGTTGTGCTGAACCATTTTAGGCTGACCAGAAGTTCCCGACGTAAAGTAAAGAAGCATTGCGTCTGAATTTTGAGTGGCTTTTTCGCCTGTTGGTCGAGCAAATTCTTTTGAAGACTTCTCAAATTCTCCATGGAATTCAATCCAGCCGTTTGTCTGCAAATTGTCAGCTTCTGATTCTGCAGAAGTTTTTGCTTCTATTGAACGAACTATAACAAAATTATCAACGGTTTTCGTTAATGGGCGAACCGCGTTTATTTCGTCAAAAATATGTTTTTCGTCCAGACAGATTACCATGTTCACTTTTGCTGCGTTAAGTCGGTATTCAATATCCTTTGCAAGCAACTGATTTGTTGCAGGAATTGCGACAGCGCCAATTCTGTGCATTGCTAAAAGAATCGGCCAGAATTCCCAACGCCGTCTAAGAATCATAAGAACATGGTCGCCTTTTTTTATTCCGTGGTTGACGAGAAAATTCGCTGCCATCTTAGATTTTTCGGACATTTCAAGAAAAGTCATCTCAAAACTTGAACCGTTGTCATCACACCAAACGAGGGCGCGCTTTTGAGGTTCTAATTCCGCATATTTATCAACAACATCGTAGGCAAAATTAAAATTTTCAGGAATCTTGATGTTAAATTGTGATTTTACACTTTCGTAATTTGTATTATCAAAATCAATGTCAACAAAATCTTTCAGTAAATTCATTTAATAAAACCTTAAATATAAATTTGGAATCTCTTTATTTGACACAGATAATTTTAAAAAGTTGCAAAATTTTTAAAATTTACTGATTTTTGATTTTCGGAATGTTCGCCTATGAATTTTTCCATCCAAACCATATTGTACCATCTTCCGAATTTGTATGCGCACTTGTGGAATTCACCGACCATTTTATAGCCCATTCGCGCATGAAAATTTATGCTTGCATTCGTAAGATGCTCATCTTCAACTTCGGCTTTTGCAATACAGGCGTTCGCGTTCGTAATGTTCATTTCGGCGAGCGTTGATTCAAGTTTTTCAAGAAGAAGGCTTCCTATTCCATTTTTCTTAAAATCTTTATGAACATAAATCGAAGTCTCAATGCTCCAATTATAAGCTTCACGTGCTTTAAAATCTCCCGCATACGCATAGCCTAAAATCATATTTCTGTCATCTTTGCAAGACTCTGCTACATAATAAGGATACTTTTGCAAGGTTTTTTGAATTCTTTTTTTGAATTCCTCGACCGTCGGCGTTTTGTATTCAAAAGTTATTGCTGTGTTTTCAACGTAATATGAATAGATTTTCAGCAGCGATTCCGCATCGTCGGCTTTTGCAAGTCTTATTTTTATTTCGTTTTCCATAAAAATTCCGCCTTTTGTTTTCTGGGGATGTTTTTAGCTTTTATTTTATTATAGAAAAAAGTTGATTTTAATGGAATAAAATAAAATTTATTATTGACGATAGACAATACTTTCACTAAATTATCTATACTAGATTTTTGGGGGTGCACCGGTTTCGACAATCGTGACTTAAGGCACTTACTGCATGTGGGAGTCAAGGTTCCCTAAACTGAGAAAACAATAACTGCAATTTTCGCAAGAAAAGAAGAAGAAGTTGAAGAAACTTCTTTCGCAGAAGCTCTCGCTGCCTAGTTGCGCTTGAGCCGGAACTCGTAGTGTGCTGTTCCTAACGTTACGACTTCCGTCACAAATAGGGACTTGCTTCGCGGTATTTCAGGTGGCCGTGCGGGACTTTTAATCTGAATACGGAGGAGACGCTTGTTATGCTGCTACCTGCTCCCGACAACTACCTCGCATAACTAAACATGTAGACGTATTTGGCTTACACTTTTGGACGCGGGTTCGACTCCCGCCACCTCCAATAAGTTTTTTTTGCGAGCGGATCATTTTGGTTCGCTTTTTTTTATTCCATTTTTTCACGATTATCTTAAAGTTTCTAATAGTTTCTTCCGAAATTCAATGAGAGAAATAATTTTATTTTGCTTTTTATAGTATCTTGAGGTATTAAATGGAAACCCAGCAGATGAATCAGGAAAATACTCAAAATCAGAACGAATCGCTTGAAAAACCTGTTGAAAACGTGGGTGAGCCGTCTAAAAATCGAGATGTAACTCCGCAAGTTGCTGCCGAGCTGAATAAAGATTTGATTGAGGCAAAAAAGACTCTCATCGATGTTATGCAGCAGGAAAGTGATTTGCTAGATAAAATCTTGAATCAACAGACTGTCCTTCATAACTGTGTGAGAGAAAAAGATTGGAACAGTTTGAATAAAAATATTGACTGTTTGCAAGAATTCAGCGACAAGTTTGTTGAGCTTGAAGAAAAACGAGAGGAACTTTGCAAATTAATCGACGTGCGTACGGATGCTGATTTTTCAGTTTTTATTTCGCAGGTGCGTGGAAAGTTGCAAAAATCAAAAATCGAAAATCGTGCCTTGAACGATTATATTTCTACAACAAGAAAATTTTTGCAAGGTGTTTTTGATTCGGTTGTTCCTCAGAGACGCAATGTTACTTATTCAAAAAAAGGCGAGATTGTGCGTCCTGAAGTGAGCAGCATTGTTTTGAACAAATTACTTTAGGATAAAATTAGATTTCGATACAAAAAGTCGGGAAAAACGGAGGCAGAATATGGCAAGCTCTTTTGCAGGAATTGAACTTGGAAAACGCAGTCTTATGGCTCACACTCAGCAGATTACAACTGCAGGCCATAATATTTCAAATGCAGACACAGAAGGATATTCACGCCAGCGTGTTCAGGTAAAAACTTTTGATCCACTTTACAGACCTGATCTTACTCGTGCAGAAACACCTGGTCAGATTGGCCAAGGAACAACAATTGAGAGCATTACTCGCCTCCGTGATGAACTTCTTGATCAGAGAATCGTAGCGCAGGGAAATCAGGAAACTTACTGGGAAACTCGTGATAAATATATCCTTATGATGGAAAATATTTACAATGAGCCAGATGAAATTTCTGTGCGTACAAATATGGACAAATATTGGCAGTCATGGCAGGAACTTGCTATGTATCCAGAAAGTCAGGCTGCCCGACAGGCTGTCGTAACGCGTGGCGATTCACTTGCGGAGGCTATTCAGCAAAGATTCAAGAGCCTTTCTGGTGTTGGAACTCTAATCAACGGAGATATTGAGGCTTCTGTTCGTCAGGTTAACAACTATACCAAGCAGATTGCTGAACTTAACGAACAAATCGTAAAGTCTA
This sequence comes from Treponema zioleckii, assembly GCF_014737315.1. Taxonomy (GTDB): domain Bacteria; phylum Spirochaetota; class Spirochaetia; order Treponematales; family Treponemataceae; genus Treponema_D; species Treponema_D zioleckii. The sequence continues at coordinate 62,402 of NZ_JPUF01000003.1, forward strand.
AGGCTTCTGGAGATAATCCTAACGACCTTCTCGACAGACGAGATCTTTTGGTAGAAAAGCTTTCAAAAATCATAAATGTTACTACAGACAACCGCGACAGTGATGAATTTATGGTTCATCTTGACGGACAGGTTCTCGTTCAGGGAAAAATTGCAAGAAAATTCGGAATCGAGGCTCAGACAGACAATAATGGTTACAGCAAAGTTATTTGGGCCGACACTTCTGATACTGCTCAAATCTCCGGCGGATCTCTCGGTGCATTGATTGAACTTCGCGATGTTGATGTTCGGAATGAAATCCAGTCGCTGAACACAATGACGATGAACTTTGCGGATCTTGTAAATGATGTTCACCGCAACGGAATTGGCGCAAATAATGTTACTGGTCTTGATTTCTTTACCCAAGAACCGTTTGTGACTAGCGTTAATGGTAATTACGACCGTAACGGTGACGGAACTGACGATTCTTCATACATCTTCAGATTTACAGGTACGAATGAATTGAATCCTCAGGAAAAATTGGGACTTGAAGGTGTTATGACTTTTTCTGGTCGAAACGGAAATATCAATGTTCCTTATCATGCGACAGACACGATTGAAGAGGTTGTTGCAAGAATCAATGATTCTGACGGTGAAGTAAAAGCATATCTCGACAGGGACAATCATCTTGTACTGAAGGCGACAACTGCAAATGCAATGGAAAATCCTGATTTTGTAATCCGCCATGTTGAGGATTCGGGTATGTTCCTTGTTGGTTATTCCGGAGTCCTTAACGCAAGTGGGGAAGAGGGCGCTTATGATTTCAATCAGGCTGATGCCGTAAACGCTCTTCGTGAGAATGCGGCTTTTGCAGTTTCTCCTGTTATCAATCCTGCGGCTTATATTTCAGTAAACAAAGATATCAAGGCTGATGTTTTGAGCGTTGCTGCAGCATATCCTACCAATCAAGGAAAATCCATGATTGGTGACGGACGTGCCGCTGTAGAAATTGCTTCTATCCGAAATACGCAGGTAATGATTGGAAAGGATCGAACTTTTGACGATTACTTTGCAAACAGCGTTACGAACATTGGATTGAAAGGTGAGCAGGCTGAGACTCACTATTTGAGCCAAAATACTATAATGAATGACTTGCGTGACCTTCGCGATTCAATCAGTGGCGTAAACATTGATGAAGAACTTGCAGATATCATTAAATTCCAGCACGGATACAATGCTGCTGCAAAATTTGTATCAGTAATTGATAATATGATTGATACAGTTATCAACCGGCTTGGTATTTAATTAGTTTAATTAAAAAAATCGTAATTATGTGGGAGTAAGATAAGATGCCAACAAGAATCAGCAGTCAACACAATAATAGGACGACTCAAAACAACCTTCGTTTGCAAGAAATGCGAAAGGCTAAGATTGACAACCAGATTGGAACTCAATCGCGCATTACTAGTTTGCGTGACGATCCTTTGGCTGCTGGTCATGTTGTAAAATATCAGTCTTATCTGACCCGCGTAAATAATTTTGAAAAAAATGCAACTACATTGACTGACCAATTCTCATACCGCGAGGGGTACATGAAGAATACCCTTGAAATTATGCAGCGTGTTCGGGAATTGGCTGTGACTGGTGCAAATGGCGTTTATACTCGTGATGATATGCGCAATATGGCTGTCGAAGTCAATGAGCTTTTGGGTGAGCTTATCCAAAATGCTAATGCCGTTGGGCCGGATGGGAATTCTATTTTTGCTGGTACGAATACAAATATCCGTGCCTTCGATGTCGATTTAGGTTCCGTAACAGGTGCTTCAACGCCTGTGATTGCGAACGTACGCTATAATGGCTCAATCGAGCAAAATAAAATTGAAGTTGATGAGGGAAAATACATTCCTGTTGATAACGTTGGTTCGAAAACTTTTTGGGCAGAGAATCAGCGACTTTTTGGCGGACGTGATACCACAAATTGGCAATCTTCTGAGGATGCCATAATCGCAGTAGATGGTCAAAAAATCTACATCGAGACAGGTGACAATGTTTATGCAGTAATCTCAAAAATCAATTCAAGTGGAATGGCTGTAAAAGCCGGAATCGATCCGATTTCGCATGGACTTAATATTTCAACAACCGATGCCCACCAAATTTGGATTGAAGATGTCAGTGGTTCAACCATGAATCAGCTTGGAATCATCAAAGATTCTACGCAAAAGCCACCGTATAATTTGGCTGATAATGTGCGAGTTTCTGGCGGGTCTCTTTTTGACACCGTTATTCAATTGCGAGACGCTATGTTTGCAGGTGATAACGAGACTATTGGTGGACGTTCGCTTATGAGTATTGATGCTGGAATTAATACCCTCGTTACGAGAATCGCAAAGAGTGGCTCTGAGTACGAGCGCCTCGAAAGTGATATTACCAGAAATTCTGCGATTGCCTTGAATGTTACTGGTCAAATTTCTAGAGAAGGGGATATTGATATTACAAAAGCAATCACGGATGAAAAAATGCTTGAATATACGCATCAAGCGACTATGAGTACTGCTGGAAAAATGTATTCTTCAACTTTGCTTAACTATATGAGATAATTAGTGTAAATTGATATAGGGGATTTTTACTTTTTTAATTTTGTCCCCCATAGAAATGTTTATTGCATGGAGGATATGATAAACATGGATGTTAAAAAAATCGACGTAAAAACAAAAACAATGGGAACAGTTGCTGTAGATTCAGATAAAATTATTGATTTCCCGTTTGGTTTGTATGGTTTCGAGTCTTATCATCGATACGCTCTTATAGAAGCTGAGTACAAGCCGTTTGTTTGGATGCAGTCTTTGGATGAGTCGAATCTTGTTTTTTTGTTAGTTGATCCTTTTATAATAGTTGATGATTATGAACTTGATGTTGATGATAAAACTCTTTCAGAAATCGGGGTTGACTCTCCTGCTGATGTAGTGGTTTTTTCAATCGTAACGGTTCCGTCTGACGGAGGTCCTGTTACTGCGAATCTGCAAGGCCCGGTAGTTATAAATCGACAAAATAACAATGCCCTTCAAGTAATTCTTTCGGATGTAAAATGGACGACAAAGTATAATATCGTAAAAGCCCTAAAAGAGAAGGGGGTGAAATAATGTTGATATTATCTAGGAAAATCGATGAAAAAATAAAAATCGGCACAGATATAACCGTTACGCTTATTGGAATTTCCGGGGATCAGGTAAAAATCGGTGTTGAAGCCCCTAAAAACGTTAAAGTTTTTCGACAGGAGGTTTTTGACGATATTCAAAGACAAAATAAAGCCGCTGCCGAAAGCCTTCAGTCTGCACCAGCATCTATCAAAAGTCTTTCTAAATTGCTTGGAAATTAACAAAAAATGCCGATGCGCTCTTTGATGAATAAACTTAATTAATCTTGGAGCGACATCGGTGTTTTTAGTTTTTTAAAGCCAATTCTGCTTCACTCTTTCGCAAATAAATCGGACCGTCATAATCGTTTAATGAAGGTGCGTTATTTTCAATCATCTTTTCTGTTAGTTCAAAAAGAGCCTTTTCAGGGGACGGTTGAGATTTTAAGAAAACAATATTCAGATTTTGGTTTGTATTTTTTAGTTCTGTGGCGAAGATTTCAGCATCTGGTCCGACAATGTAAATTGGAATTTCTTTTGATAAATTCATCGTTTCCAAAAAATGAATTACATTTTCTGCGGTTGTGTCTTCGGCTTCTTTTATATTTTTGCCATTCTTAAAAATCGACGCAAAAAACTGATTCTTTTTTGCATCAATTACAGATACAACGATACCCTGCAAAAGCGAATAGGGATAGGCATAAACGTCTAATGACGGAATTCCGTAAAGTGGAATGTTTGCCGAAAGTTCGATGGCTTTTAATGCGGAAAATGCTAAACGTAATCCTGTAAAAGTTCCAGGACCTGAGCAAAGTGTTAGATAATCCAAATCAGCTATGCTCAGATTTACCTCTTTAAGAACATAGTCAATTGCTGGTAAAATTTTCTGAGATTGTTTCATTCCTAAATCTATAGAAACAGTAAAAGAGATTTCGTCATTTTTAGCGGAAACAATCATGCATGAAGCCGCTGAGTCGATTGCTAATGCTTTCATTTTTTAGTCCCAAATAGAATGATTTTTAAATTGAAAATTCGTCATAAGGCCAATTCGTAATAGTGATGTTGCGTTCTGTCGTGCTTTCAATTGGCTCTAATTTTAATATTATGGTTTCTCTTGGCAATTCTTCCATTACCTTTTCACTCCATTCGATGATGGAAACTCCTTTACCATAAATTATGTCTTCTACGCCGAGATTTATAAAATCCTCTCCACTGTCGAGTCTGTATACATCCATATGATACAAAGGAATTTTTCCTTCATATTCAGAGATTAAGCAAAAAGTAGGACTCGTGATAGTGTCTTTTACTCCCAGTGCTGATGCAATACCTTTGGTTATTGTTGTTTTCCCAGCTGCAAGAGTTCCTTGCATTGCGATAATTTCGCCACCTCTCAGCATGTTGCCTATTTTTTTGCCTAATTCAATTGTTTCTTCAGCAGATTTTGTGTGAAAATTAAGTGTCTTTAAATCTTTTAAGCACATGGCAATTTGCCTTCATTATCCATAATCAAAATATAGTTTTTTATTGCAGATTTTACAGGAATGATAGGATAATCCAAATCAACTCCAGGTGCAAGGTCTACATAAATAACCTTGTCGCCGAAAGGCCCTGTTTCAATAGTAAATGAAATTCCTATATCCAAAGTCTTAGAGAGTAATTCCAACTTTGCCAAAGCCGTATAATTTCGTCTGTAATAAATATAATTATCATCCGTTCTTACTTGATTCAATTCTAATACTTTCATCTTAAGTTATCCTATCAATTATTCGATTATCTGCTTAGATTTTGTTAGGCATAAGAATTGACTTATAATCTAACATGGGAAATGACTAATCTAATAATTCATATCCGCATACAAGTGCTTCAATCCTGTTTACAGCTGCAGGGGCAATTTTTTAAGAATTTTATGTGCAAAATATAAATATTATCACTTCGTTTTGTTGTTCTTACAATTGCACCGATTGCTGTATCTTCAATTTTACCATTAAAACAACCTTTAATATAGATATATTGTTCGGCTTTTATAGGTAAATTTGTCGTTATACGGCAACCTCCGGTTGAAATATCAGCCAAAACACCCTCATATTCTTTATCGGCTGGAATGTAGTTTAATTTTCCTTTTTTTGATGCATCGGGAGTCACATTTACAGAAGAAAACTTGCAAGGCTTGTCAAGTTCATATCGTTCAGACATTCGTTTCTGTAACGGAAGGATTCTGTCTGTATGAACTACAATCATTTGCTCTTCATTTTGTTTAACACTTTGATAGCGTACTACGCGCGTGTCAAATTCGTAAGGATATCCGCCTTTAGCTTCAAAAACAAAAAGAAATTTTTGAGAGTGGGGCAGGTTTTTCATCACTTCCTTGCAATGAACTTGGCATGGAAAGAATAAGTCCTTCTGGCGTATTTTCTCGGAGAACGAGTTTGTGGTGAAAACCTTTTTTTGCGGTATACGTGAATACCGTAGTTGATTCGATTCCTTTTGAATTCTTTATTATAATCTGCTGTTTGAAAGTTTTTAGAACTTTTTTTCGCAATGAAAAGAGTATGGTCTTATTTTCTTCATCATTTGCTTCATTTAGAGCATCATACTTTTCTTTGAATAAAGACTCCATAAAATCAAAGTCCTTTATGGAAAAGAGAATGTTAGGACTTTTATTGTCCTTTATGACATCCCAAAGAATATTTTTTTCTTCTTTTGTCATGCTTGCAAGTTTTCCGAGCTCATTTATATCAGCAAGAGTCGAGGGCTTGTTTTTTTTGCGTTCCATGTAAGCTTCGGAATTCCTGTATGAAAAAATATACTTTGAAACTAAATAGAGAATTCCTATGACTATGGCAATAATTCCACCGATAACAAGAAGTTTAAAAACCGGAAGTGTCGTTCGAGCATCAAGAGGACTGCCGCTTTGCAATAAAAATTGAGAAATCATTATTTAAAGCTCCTTAATTGCATCAGCAATTGCTATGAGTCTTGGACTTATTTCGTATTCTGCTAAATCTCCCATAAGCACAAAATCTTTTGCCTCAATGGCCTGCTTAAAATCCTCAAGAATATGAGTGAAATCAGCAAAGAAATCACCAATACTCTTGTTACCGATATTGAAATTTTCAAAGTCTTCTGGAAATAAGGCTGAAAGAGAAGTTGTTCTGCAGAAACTGTCAATAAAATCGGCCAACATTGTTATTAAGTTGCTGGCATCGCTATCTTTGCCTGTTTGCAATTTTACTGGCAATTCAAGCAGTTTTTCTGATATTTGAACGCTCTGCTCAGCTTCATTTCTTAAAGTCGCTTTTATATCCTCGAGTGAAACAACTGTGAATTCAAGTTTCGTTGAGTCCTCCAATGGCTGCTTGCAAGCATCATCAAAAGAGGAAGCGGTGATTGTTTTTCCATTTAAAATAATTCCTGTTGTTGTGGCCTTGTTTTTTGAACACTCCAACTCAAATGCCTTTAAAACATCACCGACAGTTTTTTCGTTCTCAATCGTTATATCTGCTTTATTGTTGTTAATAAAAAATTCCATTCTTCTTTCCTATAAAATCAATTTTATATTTTTTATATTGTACTACTGATTTCTACTATTTGCAAAATTACTTAATGAATTTGATTGTGCATTCAAATTATTAAGAGTTCCTTCCATTTGACTGTACTTTTGGCGTAGCTGAGACTCTTTTGAGCCCATTTGAGATTCCAGATTTTTTATTTTAGTTTCAGAAAGAGAAATCTTACTGTCGATTCCTGCATTTTTTGTTGCAATGATTCCACCACTTTGAACCCACGAGGTTAACTGCTTGTCGAGTGCAAATCCAATTCCAGAGTCGATTACCAAATCTCCGTCGGAGTCAAAACCAAATAGATTTTTTATTTGCTCCATATCGGAGTCGAGCACTGAATCTAATTTTTTTTCGTCGATTTCAAGGTACCCGCGCATTTGAGCAGCGTTGTAAGAACCTCCGCCGTTTCCTGAAGCGCGAGTAGAAATGCCTATCTGTGCGAGCATTGTAATTGTCGCTTCGTCAGACCACTTGTAATTCCCCGAAATTATGTTCCTTAAAGATGTTTTGCCATTCGACAAAGAAAAATCTCCCTGAAACATTCCGAGGCGTTTGTTAGCGTCTTCTTGCTCTTCTTTTGAAAGATAACTTAATTCGCTAACGATTTCAGGTTTATTTTCGCTCAAAATATTCATTTCTGAAATTACTTGATTATAATTTCCAACAAATTGAATAAGAGCATCTTTTGCAGATTCCTTATCGGAAGTGATGTCGATTGTTGCCGTTTTTTCTGTTGGTTGATGGACATTCAGAGTTACGTGAGGAATTACGTCGTCAATTTTATTATTTGGTCGGTTAATTGTAATGCCATTGTATTTTATTATTGCATCACCTGCTTCACTGACAGGATTTATTGGCGAGTAACCTAGATTCTTTTTTTCATCGTAAACGCTCAAAGGCGTCATTGAAATTGTCGTTCCTGTATTTCGATTGCGCACGACGACACTGTCAATATCTGGAAAGTCCTTGACCGATATTGAGATATTCCTTTCGCCTGTATTCGGGTCTACGGCAAACGAATCGGTTTTTATTGGAAGTTCGCTTCCGTTTTTGTTGCGTACATAAAAATCCGCTTCCCCTGAAATCGGGACGAGTGGCTCGGCTGGAATTGGAGGTAAGCTTGTCTCGCTTGCTTGATTTTGTACGATTAATTCGTCATATTTTGCATTGCCTGCATCTGGTAATTCTGGGCGCGTAGTACGTTTTATATTCAATTCTTCGGTAATATCTTCTGTTTCCAAAAGAGAATAACTGAAGTCGATTCTTTCTGATGTGATTTCTGTAAGTTTTGGATCTATTTGAATCGTAAAGCCTGAGCGAGGGGGCAAGATGATTTTTTTTGTTTCTGTGTCAATCGTCACTTGCTCTGTTGTCATTTCGAGCATTCCGTCTTGCTCGATTTCTGGCATTGGTTCTTCGATTGCTGGATTTGACAATTCTTCTAGTCTTGAGCCAAATTCTGTAACATCTTTTTTGCTTTTTTCAACGATATTATTTGCCAAAGCGTAGGAAAGTGCGTCATCTTGAAAAATAAGGTTGTTTTCTGCCCCTGTTTTTAGGGACTCAATCAGTAATGCCTGCTTATTGTTGCTAACACCGACCAATGAAACTTTTATCGTGTTGTTTCCGCGTTTGTTTAATGCCGTTACGAAATCGGTGAGTTTTCCACCTTTCCAATTGAAAGAGATTGTTTTTTCTGCAACTTTAAAAGTGTATTTTCCTTTTGGTACTTGCGAATTTTTTTCAAGTTCCGATGATAAAAAACGATCCGCCTTTGCTTCTGTTATTACATCCACTTTTATTGAATCATATGCAGCTTCTCGTCCAGCTTCTGCTGTTATTGCTCGTTCATCAGAAGAATTTGCAAGTTTATTGTTAAAAGGATTATCGAAAGAGTATAAGGTCTTTGTGCTTTCCCTAAGAGACGTCATTCGTTGATTTACGCCTCGCCAAGCACTTTGCTGTTCTTTATACCTATCGAGAGCCTCCTGCTCACGTGTGAGCGGAAGCCTCTCTTTTTGCATCAATGCTTCGATATAGTCTTTGGTTTTATATTTGTCACTGACACCAGGTATTGAAATTTCAGCCATATTATATTTTATTTCTGCGTTGAGTAGGGCAGAGTTATAGAAATTATGCCTTAAACCAAGACGTTAAATAAGTGACCCGTAGATCTTCTCATTTTTGCCTTCAGATTTTGCTCAGCAGCAGAAGGTATCTCCTTAATGACTCTATTTGTTTGGGGATCAACTATTGCAACGACTACCTGTCCAATATCCTGATTTACATTAAACTGAACTTTTCGTCCTAAGACAATTTCTGATACTTTTTGAACTTCAATTGCATCTTCTTTATCTTTTGCAATATTACTTTTCAGTCTCTGAACAACTTGTTCCACGTCAGCCATTGGGCCTTTTTCGATTCTTACAAGTTGCCCATGCTGCACAGGAGTATTTATTGTTCTGGAGAAAGTGTTTGTGTGGCCATCCGTTGCCATAACCAATGTTGATTGTAGTTTCTGTGAACTTCCAATATTCATAGGTTTTTCCTCCTGAAAAAAAGGGAAAAGGGGGGCGCACCTCTTTTCCCTACATTTATCTAAGTAAAAGACGACATCCAGTTGTCTCTCAATTTAGATCAATGATTTTTTTATTAGATATTTTTCAATCTAATACCAGCCTAGCATCAAAAGCTAAACTAGCGAAGCAATGCGAGTACGTTCTGTGACTGGCTATTAGCCTGTGCAAGCATTGCTGTACCAGACTGTGTAAGAATCTGGTTCTTTGTGTATTCAACCATCTCAGAAGCCATATCTGTATCACGAATACGTGATTCAGCGGCCTGAAGGTTCTCGGCAGCCACTCCAACTCCCTGAGCAGCCATCTCAAAGCGATTCTGGTAAGCACCAAGATCTGCGCGCTGCTTAGAAACGATTTTAAGAGCGTTGTCCAAAGTGCCAATAGAAGCGTTTGCTGACTCTGGTGTAGAAATGCTGAGCTGCTCGTCAGTTCCCTGTGCACCTTTAAGACCAAGTGCTTGAGCAGTCATTGTTCCGATATATACACGTGTGTTCTGGTCCATATTAGCACCGATTTGGAACTGCATAACGCGTCCTGATACAGACTCTTTTGCAAATGAACCTGTAAGCATGTTCATACCGTTGAACTGTGCCTGTGAAGCAATACGATCAACTTCTGAAACAAGCTGTGAAACTTCTACCTGAATCTGCATACGATCTTCGTCTGAGTAAATACCGTTAGCTGACTGTACAGCCAATTCACGAACTCTCTGAAGAATATCCTGTGTTTCCTGCAAGTATCCTTCTGTAGACTGAATGAAAGAAACTCCATTCTGAATATTTCTATTAGCCTGATTGAGACCGCGAATCTGTGAACGCATCTTCTCAGATACTGCCAATCCAGAAGCGTCATCTCCAGCACGATTAATTTTCTGACCTGAACTGAGCTTTTCGATGCTTCCCATCAACTGGTCGTTGCTAACTCCCAATGTTCTGTCTGCATACATTGAGCTCATGTTGTGATTGATTACCATAATATTGTCCTCCATGATTTAAACTTTATAGCTTCATGCTACAAGTCCTGTCTGTGCAGGCTGGCTATGACTTTGCGCCTTCATATCCAGATTTAGACCTATGACAGCAGGAAACGTTATTATATTCCCGTCTGTGAAAATTTAGGGTACAAATAATAACTTTTCACGCTGTTACAGACACATGAATGACAAATTTTTCAAAGAACAAAATGCGTCTAAATACGCACTAAATAATTATCAAAAACGACTAGTTCAACTAAGAACTAATTTTGATGCATCAGCAAAATCACTGAAAAGCATCTTTAAATATAATATAACACAATTAAAAAATTTTGTCATATATATTTTTGGGATAATTACGTATTGTAATTTGAATTTTGGATGTTTTTTGGAGATTTTAGAGTAAATAAAGTGAAGTAGAAAAAAACACCGCAAAATTATTGGACGGAAATAAAAATATTCCCGTTCCAATAATTTGATTATACAGTACTATCTAAGCAAAGACAAGACTGTCTGAGACTGAGAGTTAGCCTGAGCCAACATAGCAGTTCCAGCCTGGTTAAGTACCTGGTTCTTTGTGAAGTCAACCATCTGTTTAGCCATATCTGTATCACGGATGCGGCTTTCAGATGCCTGAAGATTTTCTGCAGCAACGTTTACGCCCTTAACTGCATATTCCAGACGATTCTGGTATCCACCAAGGTCTGCACGCTGTTTGTTAATCTTCTTGAGAGCTTCGTCAATAGTACCGATTGCGCGGTTGGCCAATTCCGGTGTTGAGAGAGAGATTTTCTCTTCTGTTCCAACTTCGCGGATTCCAAGAGCAGCAGCTGTCATTGTTCCAATGAAAACCTGAACGCGCTGATCCATGTTAGCTCCAACGTGGAACCACATAGAAGCTGTTACTGCGTTTTCACCAGTTGACTGTGCAAAGCGTCCTGTGAGCATGTTCATACCGTTGAACTGTGCCTGAGAAGCGATGCGATCTACCTCAGCAACAAGCTGTGAAACTTCTACCTGAATCTGCATACGATCTTCGTCAGTATAGATACCGTTTGAAGACTGTACAGCGAGCTCGCGGATTCTCTGAACGATATCAGTTGTTTCCTGGAGGTATCCCTCTGTTGTCTGGATGAAGCTGATTCCGTTCTGAGCGTTCTCAGAAGCTTTGTTCAAACCTCTGATCTGAGCGCGCATTTTTTCAGATACTGCAAGACCTGAAGCATCATCACCAGCGCGGTTGATTTTTTCGCCTGATGAAAGTTTTTCCATGTCTTTAGAAAGACTCAAGTTTGTTACTCCAAGCTGACGGCTTGAGTAGAGAGCTGACATGTTGTGGTTAATGACCATAGTTTTTTCCTCCGTGGAAATTTTCGGACAGAATCCTTTCTGTCTGCTAGTAAAAGGAAACATCTGTATTACAAGGCTACATCCGTCTCCTTTTACATATCTTGACTTGTCTGTGCGGAAGCTCCTACGAAGTTTTACCGCACATGACTTGTCGTTTATAGTTTCGGCAATAGACGTTAGAACCTTTAATAAAAATTTAAATTTTTATTTGTTTTAAAAATTCTGCAATCTCTTTTACGGCTTTTCCCCTATGAGAAATTTTGTTCTTTTCTTCTGCCGTGATTTCTGCAACGGTTTTTCCGTATTCCGGAAGATATACGATAGGGTCGTAGCCAAAGCCCCCTGTTCCGGCAGCCTTGTCAATTGACTCAATCAATTCGCCCTCGAATGTTTCTTGAGCAATGAAAAATCTGTCTTTTGCGACATAGAGGACGATCGAGCAAGTGTAATGACAAGAACGGTCTTTTGAGCCGCTTGTGTTAAGCTGCTCAATCAGGAGCCTGTTCTGCTCTTCCTGCGAAATTTTTGAGCCGTCAGGGCGGCCATGCACAAAATCAGGACCGGCGTATCTGGACGTGTAAATCCCCGGCTCGTCGTTTAGTGCCGTAACGCAAAGACCTGAATCGTCGGCAATTACTGGTTTGCGGACAATATTCCACAAAGCTTTGGCTTTTATCATACTGTTTTCGTAGAAAGTTAAGCCTGTTTCTTCGGGATTAAAGTCGATTCCGTCATCCGCAGGAATTCTTATTTCGTAATCTCTGAGAATTTCCTGCATCTCTTTTTGTTTGTGTCTGTTTCCAGTTGCTAAATATAAAATCATATCAAAAATCATATCGTTTTGATTTTTCCGAGTCCACTTAACTTTCTTTTTTATCATCATTTTTCTCATCTTCGTCTCTTACAAGTTTTTTGAAAAATTCAAGATACTCTTCGCTTTTTGTGTGATTTATACAGAAATAAATTTTTCGCCGGTCAATTCCTAGTTCTTCGGCAATTTTTGTATTTGTTGGCGAAAGAACGAATTTTTTATTCAATCGTTCGTTTTGTTTTTTCCATATTTCTGATTGCATTTCATATTTTTTCTTAAGTTCCTCGTAAGTCTGGGAGTCGCAATCCTCTTTTTGCATTTTGATAAAATATTTTTTTTGATTATAGAAAGCCTTGTTTCGTCGTGCGATTAACAAGTCCCTCCTGTCTGATTTTTCTACAGTCGCTTTGTTCAGGTTTGCGATTTTTTCTTCAAGTTCTTCTATGCCCATTCCTGTGAAATTGGCAACTTTTGAGATGAGCGATTCGTCGATTTCGTGGCATGATTTGCAGGCGAGAATCAAAACTGCGAGTTTTGCCTATTTTTATTTTTTTTGATTCAGCTTTTGTTTCGGTTTGTTGATTCTGTTCTGTTTTTGGCATTTCGAAAACTTCGTCTTGCAAACTTGTCGGTTCTGCAGCCAGACAGTTCTCGCCTTTTATGACGTACTCGATATTTTTTTCTTCTTCTTGTTTTTCAAAATATTTTTTGAGCCATTTTATTTTTAGGAAATGAATGCAGCTGTAAACGTAACATCTGAATTCCAGTGTTCCGGGATTGTATGAGTTGATGATTTGCGGGAATTTTTTTTGTGAGTCGAGCAGAAAATCGCTGATTTGGTCTTCATTTAGATTTTTTAGGTTGTACCAATTCTTTTTAAAATAAATATCTTCCCAAATACGGTTGCAGGCTTTTTTTAAAGAAAGTTCTCCGTTTTTTACGAGTGTCGGAATCTCGTTGATTTTGATTTTTTCCATGAAAATAACTCCTTTTTTTTTATACAGTTCTTATAGCAATTTCCGTGCCAAGATTGAAAAATGAATAAAAAAAGTGAAAAAACATGAAAAAAATGTGAATTTTCTTGATTTTTGAGCAGATTTTCTTGGAAAATTTAACTTTTTTTAACAAAATCAAACAAAAGTTTGCAAAAGTTTGCTTTTTCTTGCAATTTCTTACAATTTTTCAAACTGAATCTTGCAAATTCTTGCAAAATAAAACAAAAAACTTGCAAAATTGAACTGGGATTTGCTTGATTTTGCAAGTTTTTGTTTGAACTATTTTATTCGGTTTAAGAGAGTGGTTGGAAAAATTATTGCATCATTGTTTTGCTGAATTCTTTTAAAATCATCTGAATTACTTCGTCGAGCTGCCCTTCAACACTTAAACCCGCTGCATTTTTGTGTCCGCCGCCGCCGAATTTTGCGGCAATGGCACTTACGTCTATTTTGTCGCGGGAACGGAAGCCTGCCGTGCATGAGTGGTCTGTGTCTTGCCGCACGAAAAGGACTGCCTCTACGCCTTCTGTTGCGAGGAGCAATGAATAAAGTGCGTCGCTGTCGCGTCCTTCCTGACCGAGTTTTTTTGTGTCGTCCATCGTTTCGTAGGTTACGACCAGGCTGTTATTGAAGTATCTTTCTGCGCGCGTGAGCATTATGCCGAGCAATTTTCTTGTATTGTAAGCTCGCCCGCCTGTGATTGTTTCGTAAGTGCTTCTTGGGTTCGCACCACATTCTACGAGTCTTGCCGCCCCTTTAAAAACTTCTGCTGAATCAGTTCCCAAGAATCTAAAATAACCTGTATCGGTGCAAAGTCCAAAGAAAAGTTGTTCGGCGGTTTCTTTTGACGGAACACCAACTATTTTTTCGTAAAGCTGCTGGACTAGGCACGCTGTGGCCGGTGAGGTCGCGTCGATGATGCTGTTCTGCGTCGCCTCGGCTGTTTTGTGGTGGTCGATTATGTAGGTGTCAAGGTTTGACAAATCGCCATAAATGTCTCCGAGCCGGCTTTGCTCCGAACAGTCGAGGATTATGAGGGCTGCTTTTTTGCGCTCCTCGTCAGAAAGTCGTTTTGGCGTATTTGTAAAAAACTCAGCCTTGTTTTTTATTTCGGTGCGTTTGAAAGGCCCTGCAGAAAGAAGTTGACATTCAAGTTTTTTTGTTTTCAGGAGTGTCTCCATGCCCAAACAACTAAAAATCGCGTCTCCGTCAGGTTCTTTGTGCCCTATTACGTAAAAAAAATTGTGGGAATCCAAAAATGCTGAAAATTCCTTAATTTTTTCATCAGAAATGATTTGCATAATTACTCCAAAAAGATTTAGAAAAAATAAGAGCTGTCATCATCATGCGATTTTTCCATGAAGACAACAGCTCTTGTCTTAAAAAATTATTTATTTATAGCTTAGTAAGCAATTTCAAAAGTATCTTTGTCAGCATCTGAAATCTGAACACTACTGTCTGCTACGCCCCAAACTTTGTTTGCATGGTCTGTTGGGAGTGTCAAAATCAGATGATTGAAAGAACCTTCCTTTGAAATAACAGTCATATAAGATGTCATTCCTTTTGGAAGCGGTCTGAAAGAAAACTTTGCAGGTTTCTCGTCATACCATTTCTTTGGAACTGTAACCGTTCCAACATCTCTGTGTCCTTTTGCATACATAACAACGTATGCGTCTTTGTGGTCAAGGACTTTGTAAACGGTCACGTTGTGGTAACTAACTTTTGCTTCCTGGAATGGATATTTGTAATCTTTAGGATCTTTTGAAGAAGCTGAGAACAAAACCACTGAAAAAAGCAATGCTGAAAGAATAAATGATCTTTTCATAAAAAACTCCTATTACCCCTCTTCCCGTTAGAACCCTGTTATATGAATGCGCAGTTCGTTTTATTAGCGTTTTCTATTTATACCTTGTAATTTCATAAAAAACGGGTAAAAACTAAATAAGCGCAAGCATAATTGCTTTTATCGTATGTTTGCGGTTTTCTGCCTGATCCCACACCTTGCTTGCAGGACCTTCAAAAATATCCGAAGTAACTTCCTGACCGATGACGGCTGGAAGACAATGCATAAAGATTGTGTTTGTCTTTCCTGTCGCTTTCATCAAATCTTTGTTTACTTGATACGGTGAAAGTAGTCGGGTTCTCTCGTCTTTGAGTGATTCTTCACCCATCGAAACCCATACATCAGTATAAAGGCAATCTGCTCCTTTTACAACTGAAATTTTATCTGAAATTTCGATTTTTGCACCGCTGGCTTGAGCGAACGGTGCGCAGATTTCCTGAATATCTTTTGGCGGAAAGAGTTCTTTTGGACTGAAAATTGCAAAGTCAATTCCAAGTTTTGCCGAAATGACCATCAGAGAACGAGCGACATTGTTCCGTCCGTCTCCGCAAAATGCCCATTTTAGTCCTTTGAGAGTGCCGAAGTTTTCTTTGAGAGTCATAATGTCGGCAAGTGCCTGAGTAGGGTGGTAGTCGTCGGTAAGACCGTTGATTACAGGAATTCCGGAATATTCCGCAAGCTGCTGGACGTGTTCTTGTTTGAATCCGCGGAATTCTATTGCGCTGAACATTCTTCCGAGTACTCTTGCCGTGTCTTTTACGCTTTCTTTGCCTCCAAGCTGAATATCATCCGTAGACATGAATACGGGATGACCGCCTTCTTCGCCAAATGCTGTTTCGAAAGAGGAACGTGTTCTTGTTGAGCGTTTTTCAAAAATCAATGCGATTGTTTTTCCGAGAAAACGTTGATGCACTTCGCCGGCATGTGCCTGTTTTTTTACCAAAAATGCATAGTCAAGAATTTGCAGAATTTCCTCTGGGGTGTAGTCAACCCAAGTGAGAAGCGAACGACCTTTGAAAGGCGTGTCGAATTTTTCAGCTTGAATCATGGGAGTCTCCTTTTTTGTTATAATTTGACGGAATTTACGGATAACGCAGAATTCCGTTTGTTGCAGCATAACGATTTTTTATGAAAACGACAAAGAAGCACATAAAAAACAAAAGCTAGCTCTTAAAGATTTAATCTTAAAAAGCTAGCTTTATAAACTTTAGGGGCAATAGGATTTGAACCTATGACATACGGAATATGAGTCCGGTGTTCTACCAGCTGGACTATGCCCCCAAACGATGTGTTAATATTATCAATTTGATTCTTTTGTGTCAATATGAATCAAAGAAAAAATCAAAAAAAATCATTTTTTTAGGAAGAATTAGTTTTTTGAAGTTTCTTCCGTGTGTTCGGTTCCGAGTTTTACGACTTCGTTTATAAACTCATCGAGGGTTTCGAAGTGCTTGTAAACTGACGCAAAACGTATGTAGGCAACTTTATCCAATTCATGCAACCTTTCTAGAACCAGTTCGCCTAATTCCGTGGTTGAAATTTCGTGCGTGGTTTTGCCTTTGATAATCGCCTTGTCTTCGATTTCGTTTACGATGTTTTCTATCATCGTTGTGGCAATCGGGCGTTTTTCGAGTGCGCGCTGAATTCCTTTTTCAAGCTTTGAGACATCGAAAGGCTGTCTTCTTCCATCTCGTTTTATGACCATGAAAGGTTTTTCTTCTATTCTTTCGTAGCTCGTGAACCTGTATCCGCATGAAACGCATTCTCGGCGGCGGCGGATTGATTCCCCGTTTGCCATCGTTCTGGATTCTATAACTTTATCGTCTAAACTACCGCAATATGGGCATCTCATTTTTTTTCACCTCGCGAAGTTTCATTATCTTATAAAATCGAATTAAAGTGTCAAGTATTTTTAATTGTATTTTTTATTTTTTTATTCCCATACAAGCTCCGAAACTGAGGTGTATGCGGTTAGGGGATTTCGGATGTTCCATTTTTCTAGTTTTTCTTTTAGACCGTCTTTTGGAGTGCCGTCAAAAACTTTTTTTCCTCTAAAAAGTACGATGAAACGATCTGCGAGACCAAGACATTTTTCAAGTTCATGGCTCAAAATTATGATAGTTTTTCCCTCTGATTTTAGTTTTTTGATAAGTGCGTTAACTTGTTTTACTCCTCCAAAATCAAGGTTTGCGTATGGTTCGTCAAAAATTATGATCGGCAAGTCCATTGCAAGCATACAAGCTACGGCAAGACGTCGTTTTTCGCCTCCAGAAAGAAATCTTGCCGGAAAATCGGCTTTGTTCGTAAGACCGACCTGCTCAAGAACGCGCTGTGTCGTGCGTTCGATTTCGACTTTCGATTTCTTCTGATTTTTTGGCCCAAAGGCAATATCTTCACGGGGAGTTTCTCCAAGAATCTGCGTGTCGGCCTCTTGAAAAACTAATCCCGATTTAGAAAAAACTGTTACCGTGCCAGAATCAGGAGTTTCAAGACCTGCAATTATGTTCATCATTACGCTTTTTCCAGAACCGTTTTCGCCGCCAATGATTGTTAGCGTGCCTTCGTCAATCGAAAAAGAAACGTCATCAAGAGCGATTTTTTTTCCTTCGGCGGTGGCATAAGATTTTTTTACGTGAGTTACTTCTATTTTCTTTTTATTCATTTTTTGTTTCCGGTCAAAAATAATTGTAAACTAAAAATATTTTATAAGGTTTACAATTTTATATATTCCAATTCGTCCAGTCAACCTTCCATTGCTCTTCCAGTTCCGAGAGCCAAAAACCGTTTACGAGACATTCTGTGGAAATGTATTCAATTTTTTCTTTTGTTCTGCATTCTGAATAAATTATGAATGCGGCTGCAAGAATCGCACAAATTTCTGGAAGCCAATTTCCGAATTTTGCGTAAATCGTGATTTTTCGTTCGAAAATCGGAACTTTGACTGCCATTGCATCGGGGGTAAAAAGTGGCATGTCCGCCAGAACTTTTCCTGCGGGGTCAACGACTACAGAATAACCTGCGTTTGCGGAGCGTGCGAGCGTTGTTCTGTATTCAATTGCACGGTAATGCGCGACAACAAAATGTTGTATTTCTGCAGAATCGGTTTTTGACCAAGAATCGTTCGTAATGTTTACAAAAATCTCGCTTCCTGCAAAAAAAAGTGCCCTGCAGACTTCTGCTGCGCTGTCGTCAAAACAGATTGGCGTTGAAATTTTTACCGAAGTAGTTTTTTCTTTTTTTGAGTCCGGCACGAGCGAGAAGATTGGCGTTGGGGACGAATACGGTCCTGAAAGTGGAATTTCAAAAAGTACAGGCTTTTTTCCCGGTGTCCAGCCGTATGAAAATCCTGCCAGTTTTTTTATGAGAATTCTTACAAAATCAAATTGACGGTAAGGAATCAGTTCTGCGAATGGAACGAGGTGCATTTTTTGGTATGAGCCAGAAAGGATGCCGTTTCGGTCAAAAAGCAATGCCGAATTTCCATATTCGTGGCGCCAGTCATTCAAAACGTATGGTCCGCCGATTATGAACGGAGTGCCCATGCGTTTTATAAAATCAAAAAGTGGCTCGTCTTCCGGGAATGTTGCGTAATAATTCAAAGTTGACTTTTTAGGAAATCTTTTTTGAAGGACGGCTTCGCTCCAAACGACCAAATCTGTAGTTATTCCTTCGTCCGCAAATTCGGTGATTTTTTCTTCCGAAAGTTTTTGTGAAAGAGTTATTGTTGCTGCGCGTGCTTTTTCAGTTTTTTCCCACGGATCACGACTTTGCTGTACAAAAACTGTGTTCATGTATTTTACGGGAACTCTTTGCAAGGTGTATTGATAGATTCCGTAGAATGTCGTGATTCCTAAAAATACCGCACCGACGGAAAAAATCTTTTTGTATGCGTCCGCAAGCTGCGGTTTTCCTTCAGAAATTGAAAAGTTTTCTATTATAAGTGAACCTTCGCCAATAATTGCAGAAAAAAAAGCAAAAAGCCAGGTTATTCCGTAAACGCCGGTAATGTCTGCAATTTGCGTTATGAGCGGCCACTTGAATGCCGTCATGGAAACTGTGCCCCACGGATAGCCTAAAAATCCTGTTGATTTTACCCATTCCCAGACGGAATACAGCGAGGCGAACCAGATTATTCTGAATTGAAGAAAAAAAGTTTTCTTTCCGCAAGTTTCTTCGAGTTTTGTTTGTTTTGTAAAAATTGCGATAAAATAATAGAAGAAAAATGAAAGAAATCCTTCTACGAATCCTGTGCCAATCCCCGACGCTCCGAGCGTAAAGGCCGCGTAGCCCATAAAATTTCCGAGCCAAAAACTTGAAAGAAAGTGGGTGAGTGCTCCGTTCAAAAAGCAGAGCCAGAATGCTTCCCTGTAGGATTTTGCTTTTGAAAGCATGATGTAAAGCGGGGTTAGAGAAAAAAATCCGATGAATGGCGAGCCGAACAGTAAAAATTCATTTGGAATAGCAAATGAAAGCATTATTGACGCGAAAACTGAATAAAAAATTTGAGAAATTAGATGTTTTGTACGTGCAAATTTGGTTGGCTTATTTGAAACTGAAAAAACGGAACAAAAAACTTGTAAAATTCGACTCATTATAATATCATTTTATTAAGTTGGCTTTAAAAAAGCAACGTTTAGGGACTTTCTTTAAGCATTTACTTTTTGAAAGTTTTTTTTATTGCTAAAAAGAGACAATTAAACAAGTGCTGAACAAAATCAAAGATATACACGAGTATGAATACAATACCCCTGCGATTTCAGTGGCTTCGGCTCCTGCTAGATTCCATTTGCTTGGCGAACATTCCTGGTTTTTTAGGGACAAGACGCTTTCGATGGCGATAAACTTTCCTGTTGAAGTCGCCATTTCTTTTAGGAATGATGATTCGCTTTATTTCTTTTTCTCGGATTTAAAAGACCGGCGACATTCAAATCTGTCTTCCCTAAAACAGCGCAAGGAAGACAGGTGGGCAAATGCGATAAAATCTGTTTTGTACGGTTTTGAAGCTTTGGGATTTAAGCTTCGCGGAATGAATTTTACAGTTTGCTCGGATATTCTTCCGTCGGCCGGCTTTGGAATTACGACTGCAATAAAAGTTGCCAGCATTTATGCCGTCAGGGCTGCTTTGGGAGTGGATTGTGCTGATGACAAGATTCTAAGAATCCTTTCTATTGCGAATACGGATTATTACGAGACAGACAATCATGTTGCCGACAATTATGCGGCAATGTACTCAAAAAGCGGGTGTGTGCTTTTGACAAACCATGAAAAGCGAACTTACGAAAATATTCCGTTTGATTTTTCAGAGAAAGCGATTCTTCTTGTGGACGCAAAAGTACCCCGAATCTCTCTCTGGGATGAGGAAACCCTCCGCCAGCCGGAATACGCGCTTCTTTTGGGCGAACTTCGTCTTTTGAGGGCGCACACTTTTGGTGGCTGGACTTATGAAGTTGACAGAAACGAAATAAACGAGGTCCTTTCTATTGTTGACGAAACGACCAAGCGAAGACTTTACAGCGTAATTCATGAGCATCATTATCTTCTTGAAGCTCGCGAAGGAATCATCAACAACAATTTTGCGCAGTTTGCCCGTGCAGTAAATTCGAGCCATTCTAAGATGCGGGATTTGTACGAAATTTCTTGCCCGGAAATCGACTGGATTTTGAAACGCCTCGTGGAAATAAATCCTACGCCGGATAATGAGTTTAATCCTGTGTGTTGCGGTCGAATTACCGGAAAGGGGTTCGGACGCTGCGTTTATGCGATTTTGGATAGAAAAAACATTCCGCTTTTCGAGGCAAAACTTGTTGAATATGATAAGATTTTCGGGTTCAAAGCTTCCTATTATATGGTAGAGCCTTCCGACGGTGCTAAGCTGCTTTTGTAACTTTTGTGCTAAGTTTGATGTGTTTCTGAATGGAGAAAAAAATTGTCACGAAAAAATATACTCATCACAAATGACGACGGGGTGAACGGGGAAGGGCTTTTGGCCCTTGAGAAAAGTCTTTCGGCTGTTGCGAACGTTTTTGTTCTGGCGCCGGATTCCAATCGTTCTGCGGTTTCCAGTCATTTGAATATGAACGCCGCTCTAAAATTCGTTGAATGCGGCAAAAACAGACTTTCATGTTCTGGCAGTCCTGTTGA
This sequence comes from Treponema zioleckii, assembly GCF_014737315.1. Lineage (GTDB taxonomy): Bacteria > Spirochaetota > Spirochaetia > Treponematales > Treponemataceae > Treponema_D > Treponema_D zioleckii. The sequence goes on from NZ_JPUF01000003.1 coordinate 83,765, forward strand.
CTGCGTGCTTGCGGCTTTAAAATCTGAGTTGTTTGAACGGGGATTAAAATTCGACGCCGTTTTTTCTGGAATCAACAAAGGCGCGAATCTCGGAACTGACGTGGTTTATTCCGGAACGTGTGCTGCGGCTCGTCAGGCTGTTTTGTACAAGCTGCCTGGTATTGCGGTCAGTCTTGAATGTTTTGATGATTCATGGAAGTTTTCTGCATTGGCGGAATTTTGTGCCAAAAATCTCGAAAAATTAATTTCTTTATCAACGAGTGAGCTTTTTGTAAGTGTCAATGCTTATTCTTCCGATAAATATAATGAAGTTGTGTATTCCGCACTTAGTGTAAGAGACTATCGTGATTCGGTTGACATTCTTGAGGCTCCAGACGGGAATCGCTATGGCTTTTTTAAGGGTGGAAATATACAATCTTCTGAGTCGCCGCGCAAACTGAAAAATGAGGCCAGTGATTATGCTGTTGTAAACGATGGCAAAATTTCTATTTCTCGGATTTTTGCAGAGCCTTATTATGAACACTGTCCGGCTGATTTGGAATTGTCTTTTAGTTTCTGATTTTCTATCTGATATGTGGGAGGATTTATGTCAGATAAAAATATTCTTCTCGAAGGAATCTCGATGTATAACCGCAAGGATTATACGGGTGCATTGGCGTTTTTTTTTGTCTTTGCCTGAAGACTCTGTTACGGATAATATTGAACTTGCGTATTATATTGGGCTTTGTTATTCAAAACTTGAGCATTTTGATGATGCTCTTTTGTATTTGGAACAGGTTGTCACTGTCGGAACTGATAGCGACCGTGTTTTGCAATGCCGTTATCTTCTAGCTTTGATTTATGTAAAAAGCGGAAGAAAGAAGCTTGCGACGTTCGAGTTGAACAAATTGATAGAAACCGGCTACAAAACTGCTTCGGTTTATGCTTCTTTAGCTTATTTGGCTTGGCAGGACGATCAGGTAGATTTGTGTTTGGATTATTACAAAAAAGCTCTGGAAGTTGATGAAGAGAATCCTACGGCGTTGAACGGAATGGGCTACGTGCTTGCAAGTGAGAACAGGGATTTGACCAAAGCTCTTTCGTATTGCAAAAAGGCGTTGTCGATAGAGCCGAATTCGCCTGCCTGCCTTGATTCAGTTGGCTGGGTTTATTTAAAACTTGGCCTTGTGAATGATGCGATGAAATATTTGACCCAAGCTCACGAAATCTTGCCAGACAATGAAGAAATTAATGAGCATATTCGAATGGCGCAGGAAGTTTAAAAAGCGGGCTAAAAATCGTTTTGAATTGCCCTAAATTAAAATAGCAGATATAGGATAAGCATATAAATGAAGAAATCGGTAAGAATGCGGGATTTTGCTAAATCCCCAAAAACAAAAAAATCATTGAAATTTCTGGTTTTAGGCATTGCTGTTTTTGGCTGTACCTTCTTTTCTGTTTCTGCACAGTCAAATGCCTTTACTAGCGAGGAAGCGACTAGAGTTTCTGCGACAAATACTCGTTCTGCTGAATCTGGATTTGGTGAGCAGGAATTCAGACGGGGCGTACAGGCCTATTATCGCGGTGCGTTCAATGATGCAATCGTGCAGTTTGAAAAGGCTTTGGCATATCTTCCTGCTGAAAACATGATTCTTGATTGGCTCGGAAAGGCATATTACCGCTCTGGTATAGAAGGCTCGGCTTTGCAACAATGGGAGTACGCTTCGCAGCAGGGCTACGGCGGACTTTTATTGAAGAATAAAATCGAGATTCTTCGAGAGCGACGAATTACGGACAATTTTTACGACACACCGGTAAAATACACTGAATCCGGAAGTTTTTCTGGCGTGAACGGAGAAAATCTTGTTTTTAGCCAGCCAATTTCGATTCTTCCGAATCCTGACGGAACTGCATGGGTGTTGGCGTATGGTTCAAACGAACTTATTTGTCTTGACGTGAACGGAATCGTGACGATACGTTCTACAGGCCCGTTGAATGGCTTTGACAGACCGATGGACATAATTCGTCTTGAAAACGGCAACTTGCTCGTTAGTGAATTTGCCGGCGACAGAATTAGTGAATTCAATCAATACGGTTTTTTGGTAAAATCATTTGGAGAAAAAGGCAGAGGCGTTGGCGGCCTTGTTGGACCGCAGTATTTGGCTCAGGATGATGATGGAAATATTTATGTTTCTGATTTTGGAAACAGCCGCATTGATGTTTTTGACAAAGACGGAAATCCACTTTTCTTTTTTGGCGGAAAACAGGCGGATTTTGCAGGCTTAAAGGCTCCGACTGGAGTTGCGGTTGCGGACGGTTCGGTTTTTGTTGCGGACGCCGTGACGGGAGCTATTTATCGTTTTGATACTGCAGGAAACTACATTGGTCTTTTGTGCCGTGAAAAAACTTTTACGCATCCAGAATCAATAAAACCTTGGGGAAATTACCTTGTGATTTGCGATAAGAACAAAGTTTATTCGATTGATAAAGAGACTGGTTCGCTTTTTGAAAATGTAAGTACTGGAAACGCACCTTCTCAGATAACTTGTGCGGTTCCTGATGCGAACGGAAACATTCTTGTTACAGATTTTAAGACAAACGAAATTTATGTAATGTCGAAGATGTCCGAATTGATTGGAGGCCTTTTGGTTCAGGTTGACAGAGTTGATTCTAAGGCCTTCCCTAAAGTTGTGCTTGACGTAAAGGTTGAGAATCGAAGACGGCAAAGTGTTGTTGGCTTAAAAGACAATAATTTTGTTGTGACCGAAGAAAAGCTTCCTGTTGCGGACTTTAAGCTTGAGGGTGCTGGATACGTAAACGACGTTGCAGACATTACTCTTGTTCTTGATCGTTCGCAGGAGTCTGCAGCCTATTCCGAGGCGATGGAAAGTGCTGTTCAGGAACTTGCAACGGCAATGGGCAATAAGGGCACTCTCCGAATCATAAGTGCAGGTGTTATGCCTGTGGTTGAGTATGAAGGGGCACCTTCCGGGGCTGTAAAGTTTACTTGCAGACAACTTAAAAATCCTGTGGCAAATGATGTTCAGTTGGACGTAGCGCTTCGTCTTGCTTCGAATGCACTTATCAACGGTGAGAACAAGCGCGCGGTGGTTCTTGTGAGTGCAGGAACTGTTACGCCAAATGCTTTTGAGCAATATGGCCTTGCAGATTTAACAACGTACATGAACAATAATTCAATCAGCCTTGTTTCGATTTTGCTAAATCAAGGTTCGCCTGATTCTGAAATTTCGTACCTTTGCAGCAACACAGAGGGCGGACAGTACTATGTTTATCGCACTCAGGGGCTTTCCGGGGTTGTGGGAGATATTATAAACATTCCTTGCGGATTGTACAGAATTTCTTATACTTCAAGATTGCAGACGGCTTTTGGCGAAAAATACCTTCCTGTGGAAGTTGAGACATATCTCTTGAACCGAAGTGGTCGAGATTCAACGGGGTATTTTGCTCCGCTTGAATAGCAAACCTAAAATTTTACAGTGCAACCTGCCGAAAAACTTGCTCCCAGCGAGGCGATTTTATCCCAGGTTGCATTGTAATTTATTCCCGCACTTGTATTTACCGAAATAAACTTTGTAACTTGAATTTCAAGTTCGTGATTTAAATCAACTTTGTATTTTTTTGTAATTTCTGATGATGAAGAACTGCTGGTTGCCAAAAAGTTCAGACTGTCAGTTCTTGTGAGTTTGTGGTTTTCGTGCCGCAAATCTGGCTTAAAGAGTTCGATTATCGAAAACAGCGGCGTGATTTTTCCGTAGCGTTTCCAGATAAATGTCGATTTGCCTGTCCAGTTGTATTTGTCTTCAAAACTTATTTCAAAACCAGTTTTTACGTATTCTTTTTGGGTTATAAAAAAAACTGCCTGAACGTAACTTCCCAGTAAAACAGAAAAATTATCGGGCGTGTCGCGTGGAAGTTTTACTGCTGCGGAAAGAGAAGCCGTGTATTCATCTTGTTCGTACCAGTCAAATTTTTTTATTGTTCCCGTGCTACCAAAAACGTTTGCCGCCGCATGGCTCGAAGTTAATTTTATTTGGCTGGAATCAGCTACAGAAGAAGCTGTTTTGATGTCTCTCGTAAGATTCAATTTTACGGATGACGGAATAAAAAAATCGTATTTTGTCGCAAAAAAGTTTCTCTTCCATACGGCTGCGTAATTTGAAGAATAATAAAGCGATTCTGTAGAACTTGAATCCATTGTGGCGTCTGCCAATACAGATGAGGCAAGATTGTCGCTCAGTAAATCGTAAATCGGCATTGCTTTTAGGAACCACTCGCGTTCGGAAAGGGGGGCAAAAAGTTTGTCCGCGTCCGAAAAATAATCTCCGCCGGCTTCAGTTTTTTTTACGCCGCCAGTGGATTTTTTCCAGCTGAGCGAAAATGAATTTTTTTGAATCGAGAAGGGCAGTGTGCATTCAAACGAAGTTTTGTCGGTAAAAACTGTAGCCGTTGTTTTTTTGTACGTTCCGTCCGACGAAAACGCAAGAGCGGGTTTTAATTTTAAAAAATCAAATTTTCCGCTCGCTTTTGAGTTCAGAGAAACTGTCCGTTTTGAAGCGTCGCTTTCGCCTTTTGAGAATTCCAGAGCGGAGATTTGTTTGTATGAAGAAAAATAATTTTCGGTTTCATAATTTTCTGTGTCGCTCAGTTTTTGGGAGGTTTTTCCGTTTGCCAAAAATTCAAAATACTTTGAATTAAAACTGATTTTTGAATTCTGGGCTTGATTTTTTGACCATTCATCAGAGTTTGAAGAAAAATTTGATTCTAGAATAAAAGGAAATTTGATTCTAGAAAAATCAAGTTTTAGCGAGTCTGTTTTTTCTAAAGATTCCTCGTCTTTTAAAAAATTGTATTCTTCAGAGGCTGAAAGAAAATTTAAAATCGGCTTTTCCGTGCTGATTTTGTGCGCGCCAGAAGTCAATCCTGTGTTTTCAGATGCCTTTGCAGCCGAAAGGTCAACTTTTAGATTCATAATCACTGCCGAAACTTCTCCGTTTCCTTGTGCCAAAGTTTCGCTGTTTTCCGAGGTTGTTTTGCTTGCGTTTCCAGAAAGCCCGATTGAAAAATCCTTTAAAATAGAAAAGTTTTTTATGCTGAGTATTTCGCCCGGTTTTTTGTATGCAATTTTCGCTTTGTCTTGAAAAACAAAATAAGGGCTGTTTTCAGAAAAGTAAAGTTCGTCAATAGAAAAATTTGCGGCTTCCGGCGAATAGTTTTTTATGCGAATTTTGAATCGGTTTGGCATTACGGAGGATTTTGAACGCACTGTTGCACTAATTGTTTGTCCGTCAATTTTTAGGGCGTGCGTTTGCAAATCGAGTGCAAGCGAGTGCCAGGAATCGGTTGAAAAATTTGCAAGCTGTTCTTTTAAAATCGAAATGTAAACGGCTTCTTTTGCAGAATCTCCGCTTCGCTCCAAAATAAATTCAAAATCAGAATTGGAACTGGAATGCTTAAAAAAGAAATTCAATTTTTTGTAAGGTGAAAAATCAAAATCTTCAAAATATCTGATGAATTCAATTTCATCTTCTTCCACTTCGGTTTCGTATTCCCATTCAAAATATTGAACGTAATTTGTTGTCGAATTAAATTCTTTGATTTTTGTGTTCGAAAGTGACGAATCTTTGGTCTGATAATTTTTTGTTTCTGCGTTTTCTGAAACTGCCTGAAAAGTTATGCCTTCAACTTCGTAAGGACCAACTTTTAAAAATCCTGTTGAAACTTGAGAATCTTGATTTTTTGTCACTATGATTCGTGCATTGTAGTTTTGGAGCTCGTTTATGTGGCTCCTGTCTTCGTTTGAGAGCGTTACGGTTACGACTTCCCATTCGCTGTCATCTTTTTGTGTGATTTTTGCGCCGTCACCGGAAGTTTTTGTTTCCGAATCGAAAATTTTCCAGGTTGGGAGTGAAAGCGAGTCTTCATACGAAAAATCTTCTTCGCCGCTCACGCCGAGTTGAAGAAAAACTTTTACGTCCGTCAGCGAACTTAGCGATTTGAATGCCATTGAGAGAGCTGTTGCGTTTGAAAGTTTGTTTTTTAGCGCAGGTGTGCTTATGGTCGTTGCTGCCCAAGCGGGGGAGTCTTCAGTGCCTGAAATATTCGAAAAATTCCATTCTGCGGAAATTGCGTATCCACTGATTTTTGAATCCGTGCTTCCGTTTGCAGGTTCCACGCTTCCGTTTTTTTGTGCGTCCAGTTCGATGGTTTTCGAGCTGCCTGATTCTGTAAAAACCAAAACCGGGGCAAAACCGTCTGGCAAGGAAATGCCAGCTTTTTTGCTCAGATAAGAGCTTTCTGCTGTGTCGTCATCCATTCCTAAAATTCTGTAATTTCCAGTTGTGTTCTGGTTTTCAAGGGCGACGCTCGCTGTGTTTTTTGCTTCAAAGTTATTTTTTTTGTAAACGGCGGACGAGGCGAGGGCTACGAATCCTTGCGCGGAATCTTCGTCGTCCGCGTATTTTTTTTCTGCGGAAAGTGCCCATCGTGAAGCGGCCGAAAGATCAAGTGAGAATGCGTTTGAAAAATCGTATTTGAATCCCGCCGCAACTGCAATTGCGCCTTGTTCCGTGCTCTCGCTGTCTTCGCTCCAGACTGCGCGAATGTGGTCACCGGAACCAACTCCGCTTGAGAGTGTGATTGTACCTTCGTCTTGATTGTAAGTTGCGCCTGCGTCCAAAACGTTGTTTTTGTAAACCCGAACCGTGCCTGCAACTGCGTTTGTGCCAATTTCAAATCTGGAAACTTGCGTGTAGCTTCGGATTCTTAAAACCAAATCTTCGTTCGTGCAAAATCCAAGATAGATTTCGGGTTTTGTGTTTGCGAAAGGAAAACGGACTTTTGGAGAAACTAGAGTTGAATCTTCGGAGGCGTTGCTGGCCGTGCTTTCTGTCAAAAAAACGTCTGCGTATGTGTGCGAAGTGTTAAAAAAATCATTTTCGGTAAAAGTTGAATCTGTGTCGGCAATTTGGACTGAAAAAGAGGCGGAAGAATCTTCCGTGGTTTTTGAGGCGATTTTTGCATCCGTTGCTTTTGTGATTCCTAAATCGTAGCGATTTGCAACTTGAAACGGAGAGAATCCTGCCGGATGCTGGACAAAAAGGACTGCTTCGCTGTCAATCCTGTCAAAAAATCCTTGCGTTTCAAGTCCGGTCGAGTCTCCGCCACGATTGTTTCCTGTAAGCTTGCCGTAGGAATAAGAAGCGACGTTTTCCGTGCAAAACCATTTTTGAATTTCGCCTAAAAATCCACTTCCTGGCTCGGATTTTGTTCCGAATTCTCCTAAATTTGAATTGAGTTTTGTAATTCCTGCCGAGTTAAATTCGAATGCGACAGCTGGCAATTTTCCGTTCGTTTTCCCGGCTTTTGCGTCTTTTGAAATGTAAACCGTGCAGTTTGCCGCCGAAAGAAGATATTGGCTTGAATCAAGTTTTTTATATTTACGTCCCTGAGAATCTTTGAATGTTCCCGTGGAGCTTTCGACGTATACGCCCTGAACGTTGGTTATGTCTTCCGCTGTTGGAAGAACAAACATGCTTCCAGTGTGCCATTCTGAAAGTTCAATATTCGTCGTTGAAACTTGGTTTTTCCCGTACCAGTTTTTTTCTTGTTCCAAAAGCATGTCGTAACGGACTGTTGCATCAGCCTGCCAGTTTTCGCTTTTGAAATTTATTGAAAATCCGGGAGCTTGGTTGTCCCCTCCGCCAATTCCGTAGCCTGCAGTGCTAACAGAATATATAGAAGGAAAAATAATTCCACGGTTTGCGATTTTTGCTGATTTTAGTGTTCCTTCGCCAATGTATCCGGCTTCCACTGTGTTTTTGTCAAATTCTTCTGCAAATGCAGCTCCAAAATACCATTTGCGATTCACCATGAACCACAGGCTTAAATCCACGTTCTGCGTAAAAACTGGCGTTCCGAGGGAAAGCGCGGGGGTTGTGCCAAATCCGAAGGTTGAAGTTGTCGTGCTTGAGACTGTGCTTTTCCAATAGCCTTCTGCGAGAAACTCAACGTTCGTGTCGCCAAAATCGTAGTCAAAAATCGATTTTGCCTTTTCGTCATTTTCTTCAGAATCTTGGTCGTTTTCGCTGTCAGTTGTTTTTTTTCCGCTTTCCGTATCTTCGAGCGGAAGTTTTGAAGAATCAAAAACAATTGAGCCCGCACCGTCACTTTTTTGCCTTGAAACAGAATTTGAAGCGTTTTCAGCATGGCAATTTTCTTTTAGTGATAAAAAAGCAAAAAATGCGAAAAAAAAGATTATAGATTTTAAAGATTTGTCCCAAAATGACTTTCCCAAAAGCCGTGCCTTCGTGATTTTTAATTCAGGATTTTTCTGCGAGGCTTTTAGAATCGCTTCTTCGACTTTGCGTTTTTTTTCTATCACCGAATTCAAAAAGTTCTTGCTGCCGTGGTTTTGTTGAATCTTCCACGTTTTGAAGCCCAACTCCCAAAAGTCGAATTCCCATTCCGTTCTGATATTTTTTAAAAAAAAGGGCTTTTACGCGCTCAAAAAAATCTTCAATCGAAGAAACGTCGCGTTCCCGCGTGTCCTGTGCCGTAAAAGTCGAAAAATCTTCGTAGCGGATTTTTAAGGCGACTGTTTTGCTTCTGAGTTTTTCTTTTAAGGCCCGGAACATTACTGTGTGGCATAGCTGCAAAAGGGCGGTTTCAATTGCTTCAGAATCTGTCAAATCGTAAGTGTATGTATTTTCGGCACTTATAGAACGGCTTTTGGTTTCTTGATTAAAATCTTCGCTTTCGTTTCCACGGACTGCGTTGTAAAGAAAAAGTCCGCCGGCCTTGCCAAAAATACTTTGCAAAAGCGGAAGGGAACGCTCGTAAATATTTCTTGTTGTTAAGATGCCGAATTGTCTGAGTCGCGCGAGAGTTTTTGTTCCCGCGCCCCAAAGTTTTTCTAGCGGCAGGCTCAGCATAAAATCACATTCCTTTCCGAAGGGAACTACGCAAAGACCGTCTGGCTTTTTTAACCCGGATGCAATTTTTGCGACGTATTTTGTGGAAGCAACTCCCACCGAAACTGTAAGTCCTGTTTTTTCTTTGATTTCTTTTTTTAGCCGTTTTGCAGTTTCTTCCGCAGGCCCAAACAGCCGCTCCGTTCCCGTCAGGTCTATAAAAGCTTCGTCCACCGAAATTTGATGAATGTCCGGAGAGTATTCTTTAAAAATCGCCATGACTTCTTCTGATTTTTCGTGATAGCGATGCATTCTTCCGGGAAGAAAAATCCCTTGCGGACAAAGTTTTTCTGCCATAAAAAGCGGCATTGCAGAGTGCACTCCGAACGCGCGCGCCTCGTAGGATGCGGTAGAAACGACGCCGCGTCGCATTCCCCTGTGCCCGCCTACAATTACGGGCTTTCCGCGGTACTGAGGATTGTCCAGCTGTTCTACAGAGGCAAAAAAAGCGTCTAAATCCACATGGAGAAAAACTTTCTGCATAATTCTAACCGTTGATTTTTATTTTTTCGTATTCTGAATCGCTCTTTATTTTCGGTTCTGTAGATTGCTTCGATTTCAATTTCTGAAGAAGCATTTGCCGCACACGCATAATCAATCGTTATTTTTTTTGGTGGCAAATCTGGAATCGTAAAGATTACTGTGTCAGAATCTTCGCCGCTTGAAAAATTATAAAGCGACTCGTAAACAGGAACTTGCTCGTTCAGCGCATGAATTTTTACCGAGTAGCGCACCGCATTTTGAAGCGAAGTTATTTCGAGGTGATTTGAATTTAAGTCAGAGAATTCATCTTTTGTAATATTTGCCGAAATCGTGCCCAAGTTCTCCTCAAAAAAATCAAGTTTGTAAGATTCGCTTTCAATTCGCTCCGGCGTGTAATACCAAATATTTGAGATTGCGGAAAGAATTGCGAACGAAAAAAGAAGATTGTAAATTGCCCCGATTCCGCTTGTAATAAAAACCCGCCGCCTTGAGTGCCCTTTTATTCCGGCATAAATATTTATTCGCGTAAGAAATTTGAGCCAAAGAATGTGAAACGGGAAAACTCCCATTAAAAGCGTAAAGTTCCCGAAAATCGAAGTATTCGTGAGAGAGTGCAAAAGTTTTGTGTGGGAATATTGCACCAAAGTCAGCGCGTATGGAACGAACGGCAAAAGCATAAGAATGCTCGTGACGATTAACGCCGGTATGTTCGTGAATCCTTTTGTAAAATAGATTATCAAGTATTCAAGCCCGAACAAAAGAAAGAAAAGAATGTCAAAAATGCTGAAATACATGATGTTGAGCATTGCCGCAAAAGCAATCGCGTATCCGAATGCAAACTGCATTACCGGCAGGTGCAGCCGTTCTTCCGCCATAAAAGAAAATGAAAGAAACACGAACGAAAGAATCAGCTTTATTCCGGCCTGAATTATAGGATTCTGCGTTTTGATGAAAGGCACGTGCTGAATCAAAAATTGTGCCAGAATCAATGACAAAAAAGAAATTAGAAGCGAAAGCGGAATCATGTACCAGGAATTTATGAATTCTTCTTTTTTTTTGGCGCCTTTTTCCCCGACGAATGAAAAACTAAAAAGAATTAAAAGACCCGAAAAAATCATGATAAGTCCCAGCGAAAGAAAATTCTTTTCTGTAAGCCAAATCTGCTTTTTTTCTTTTGGAAGAAAAAAATATGTGTAGTGAATGTCCCATTCTTCATCCGTAGTCACGTTGAAAACCGAAAGAAAACGGTTCAAGACTTTAAATCCGTTTGAATCAGTAAAATTTATGGCAATAGAGGCGATCCCATGCTCGATTATCGAGGTGAGCCTTGCGTCTCCTTCATGCCAGCCGAGCCTAAAAAAAGAAAGGAATTTGTGCGGATAAGCATAGTCCTCACCTGCGTCTTCAAACGCCTCGCAAATCAGTTTTGAAAGCCATGCCGGACTTGCCGAACCTTTTACGCCTGTCAGGATTACGTTTTTTTCCTCGCCAGTGAATCTTATTGCAAGAATAGCCATGCTTGTTGGGTCAGAAACGGAGTCAACGAATGCCTCCGTACCCGTCGTCTGTTTTTTGTCATTTATTATTGGATTGTCTTTGCTCGCACAGAGAATTTTTAAATCGTAAGGAAACTGCCTGTTCGCAATTTGATTTATGAAGTCTGAAAATTGCTCTTTGCGCTTAAAAACGTCTTCTTGCAAAAAATCCAGAACCAAAGCCATTTTTTTTTGATTTGTCCCGGAATCTTTTTCTTCACTATATGAGCCTTGCTTGTCGATTATAATATTAAAAGGAAATTCGTCCTGCCCTGTCAGAGAGAAGTCTTCTTTTTGAATTGTTATTCCGTGTAGATTTTGGAGATTTGATTTGAGAAATGCCTCGATTTCTTTGGAAAGACGCAATCCCTCATATTTTTCAGATTCTAAATTCCCGGAGATTTCTGTAATATTTTCAGAGTCATTTTGAAGCGCCGAACTTTTTGGCTGTGCCTTCACACTGTGGGAAGCCGAAAAAATAAGCAGTATTGCAGCGAGAAGTTTAATCTGTATGGTGTGCCAGTGCATGTTGATGATGTGCGAATGCATACAATATATAGAATATAATTTGTAGGTTTACAATGCAAGTGGCTTAGTTTATAATAAAACGTATATAAAAAAGGAGTTCATATATGAGTGGTGCTGGTAAAAAGTTTAGTCTGAATTTGCCTCTGAAAGTTATCTTGACAGAGGAAGGTACATCGCATTTTATCAGTCACAAGAAAAAACTTTTAAGATTTAAGCTTGCAGATAATGTTGAAGAATACGGAATCTCTTTGAATCCGTTTTCGCCACAGTCCCTTCAGAACATGATTATGGTTGACTATATTTCAAAAATCGAAATTGCCATGTCAGAGTTCGTTTCCGTTCGACAGGAAGTGATGGATCTTTCGAAGGTCATCGTCTACTCGCTTCTTTACAAGCAGTTTGAACGCGAGGTTTTTGCGAGCCTTATAAAATGTGACATTGTTCGTAAACATAACCGTGCAAATCCTAGCCAGCTCATCGACGAGCGAACTAATATTGCTGATTCAAAATTGCGTACTGTGCTGGTAAACAAGCAGTCTGTAATCGCAATGGTAAAGAAAGATATTCTTGATCCTGTCTGGAAGTCGATTCTTGAAAACAAGGATTATTCTCCAGAAGAGAGAAATGTTTATCTTCTTATGTCGGAGAAATTCCTGAATCGTCTGAGTCTTATGAATTGGTATATTCTTGTAAAATTTTATAAGACCGACGGTTTTGCCGAGATGAATCTTTCAATAAGGCATCTTTTGCAGGAATACATGGAAAAATCTCGTGTTGCCGAATATATTTCGATTCTTGTGATGGAGCTTGCGCTCAATAATGAGAACAACAACATGAGAAAGGCTGCAAAGCTTATGTATGCAGGTGCGGAAGACACCGATTCAATGATTTTTGACCCGGATATTCGCGAAAAAATCATTGCTGAGCTTAAACGCAAGCACGAGCTGGTTTCGCTTTCATGGAAACTTGGCGGCGGCTCTACTTCTGTTGGTAAACAGGGACGACTCCAGATTACGCTTTACAACAAAGATGAGGAGTTCCAGGAAACGAAAGAGAGCATTGAAGCTAAAATGGCTGCCGATACAAGCAAGCGTTCTCTTATCGATTTCTACCGGGAACTTCCTGACGGGCAGGAGAGCACGGACTTGGGACTTTACTATCTTTCTTATCTTGATGACGCATGTAAGAAAGTTGACGTAAAATTCGAGTCTATCGTAAATCAGTTCTCGTCAAACGATTTAACCGTCATTAACTTGATTTTTAACTTCTAAAAAAAATTGAATTCGGGTAACATATACTTATGTTTCTCAAACTTATTCGGAAAATTATCATCGGGACTGTGCTTTTTGCGTTCGTGCCGATGATTTTTTCATGTTCAGACAGCGTACCCGAAATTTCGAAAGTCTCTTATTACGTCGTTTTTGACTTTGAAGAAGTTGATAAAAATCCTTCCGTGTCGCTTTCTGTTTTTTTGCAGCTCAACAGTGAAGCTCGGCGTGCTTCAAAAATGGTTGTTTCAAAAGATTCCAGTGATTATTCATGGATTATCGAAACTCCTGAGATTTTTTCTTCCGACGACAAAAATTACGTATTTGCGAAAAACCTCCGTTCTGATGCGATGAGCCCGAATTTTGCAGGCTCGTATACTGTTTTGTATGCCGATTTGACTGACAACGAAACCGAGGGAAAATTCGTTGTGGCCTATGACAAGCGGCTTGTTGAATCAACTTCTGAAAATGCGCTTTCTTTTGCAAGGGGGGCGCAAAAAAATATTGCGGTGTACAACGAAAAAAACGAAGTGATTTATTTTGGAAAACCAAAGGATAGCTGGAGCGAGCCTCAAAAAATCCTTGAAAATTATAACAAAGCCGTCTCAAAGCGGGACGTTTATTTTAGTGCTGGCAGCGGAGTTTATATTCTTCTGCCTAAAGAAAATCTTTAAAATGAAAGCGAGGAAAATTATGCCTGAAAGACAAACTGATGAGATAAGACGTGAAGTGCACACTTTTGTGATTCGTGCGGGGCATTTTACCAATGCTGAAAAAAAAGACTACGAGGAACTTTTGCCTGTTTGGGGCATTCCTTACGATAAAGAAAAATTCAGCGAAAAGAAACTTGATTTTGAAGAAATCTTCGGAAACAAAAATCCTGTCGTAATAGAAATTGGTTTTGGAATGGGAAAGGCGACTGCGATAATTGCGGAGAACAATCCTAACATCAACTATATTGGAATCGAGGTCCATAAGCCAGGAATCGGAAAACTTTTGGGCGAGATTCGTGAGCGTGGGCTAAAAAATCTAAGAATCATCGCGCATGATGCTATGGAAGTGCTTTCCGACATGATTGCCGATGAAAGCGTTAGTGCGTTCCATATTTTCTTTGCCGACCCGTGGCCAAAAAAACGCCACCACAAGCGAAGACTCGTTCAGCGCCCTAGAACAGATTTGCTCACAAAAAAACTTTTGAAAGGCGGCTACATTTATTTTGTTACGGATTGGCTTCCTTACGCTGAGTTTGCGATGGATGAGCTAAAACTTACGGAAGGACTCAAAAATCGTTTTGACGGTTTTGCGCCGCATCAGGAGTGGCGACCGGAGACTCGTTTTGAGCAAAAAGGTGTTGACGCGAACCGCGTGATTAGCGAAATGATGTTCGAAAAAATCTAGGAAGTAAAAATGGCAGATTTATTTGATATTGATGAGACTGCAAGAATTTCTGAGCTGGTTACGCTCATAAAAAAATATCAGGATTCTTACTACAATGGCGAGGCCGAAATTGAGGATTCTGAATTTGATAAACTTTGGGACGAACTTAAAACTCTGGACCCGGAAAATGAAATTTTAAAAAAAGTTGGTGCCGACAGCGGAAATTTTGCGAAAATCAGGCATATAATGCCAATGGGGAGTCAGGAAAAAGCTGCGAACCCTGAGCAATTTCTTGCATGGGCTAAAAATCACGTTTATTCAGAATATTTTGTTGAATACAAACTCGACGGTGCTTCTCTTGAGCTTCAATTCAGGCATGGCAATTTAGTTCGCGCGGTGACTCGTGGCGACGGCTCGGTTGGAGACGACATTACCGCGAACGCAAAAAAAATGAACGGCGTTCCCGCGGCTCTATTCGACTGTGACGGAAAGAGCGTTGATTTTACTGGTGCCGTACGTGGCGAAGTTATTATGACGCATGACGTTCATAAAACTTTTTATGCCGATAAAGCAAATTGCCGAAATGCGGCGAACGGTCTTATGAAGCGAAAGGACGGAAGCGGAAGCGAGAATTTAAAGCTCATAACTTACGATGCTTTGTGCACTGAAGGTGAAAGTCCGTTTAAAGACGAGGAAGAAAAAATTGATTGGCTCAAAAAATGCGGTTTTAACGTTTGCCCGCTAAAAATCGTTCATTCTCCAAAAGAAGTTATTGATTACCGCGCCGAAGTGATGGAAAAAAGGACTGCGCTTGAATACGACATTGACGGGCTTGTAATAAAAGAGCGGGCCATAAATCTTGCAGATGCAAGTCGGGCCAGGCCTGACAGACAGATAGCTTTTAAATTCAGTCTTGAAGAAGCTGTTTCTATCGTGCGTTCTGTTGAGTGGAGCGAATCCGGGGCAACATACACTCCTGTCGCGATTTTTGACGAAGTTTCCCTGAACGGAACGAAAGTTCAGCGCGCGAGCCTTGCGAATCCAGACACGATGCGTGCGCTCGGCTTGAAAATCGGAAGCCGGGTCGTTGTGGTAAAACGCGGCGAAATTATCCCAAAAATAGAGAACGTTCTCCCGGAAGAAGAAGGGGACAAAACTTCGCAAGTGATTTTTCCGAGCGAGTGCCAGATTTGCGGTTCCAAGCTTGTTGATGACGGAAGCCGGCTTTACTGCCCGAACAAGTCTTGTTCAAAGCGGATTTTGCATCAGCTTTTTAAATGGGTCGGCGTAGTTGATATTCGGGATTTGGGCGAAACTTTAATCCGCTCGCTTTTTAAGGACAAAATTCTTAATTCAATTTCTGATATTTACAAACTTGATGCCGAAACATTGGTTCCTTACTTTTTGAATGAGGAATCAATCGAAAATCAAAAAGATTCTCTCGGCGCAAAAAAAGTTTACGAGTCGATTCAAAGGCACCGAAAAATGTCCCTTGCCGTTTTTGTTGCTGGTTTTGACATTGAAGGAATCGGTGAGACGACCGTGCAGAAACTTGTTGATTCTGGCTATAATTCGCTCGAAAAACTTTTTGCCGCGACTACTGAGCAGATTGCCGCCGTTTATGGTTTTGCGGAAATAACTGCCCAAACCTTCGTGCAAGGGCTTTTGGAAAACAAAGAAGAAATGCTCTCCCTCGTTAACGGCGGCGTGATTGAAATTGAGCAGGTTTCGGGCGGAAAACTCGAAGGAAAATCTTTTTGTTTTACAGGCGAACTTAGGAGCATGAAGCGTGCTGATGCCGAGGAACTCGTAAAGAAAAACGGCGGTTCGTGCAAGTCGTCTGTTACGAAGGATTTGAGCTATCTCGTTACGAATGATACCGAAAGCGGTTCTTCAAAAAATCAGAAGGCTCAGAAGTATAACATTCCGATAATCAACGAGGAGGAATTTTTAAAACTACTTTCATAAAACGTATGCGGACAGAAAAAAAGTAAAACTCGAAAAAATCATAAAATTTATTTCGCTTGCCTCACTTTTTGTTTTGCTCGGAACCGCGTTGTTTTATTGTTTTATTTTTGTCCGCTGTTTTTTTTCTGCAAAGAAAGTCCCGGAAATCTCGAATTATTCGGTTATGCACGTGCTGTTTTATGGTTCCAGCCCGGACACGGTTAGCGCGCGTTTTACGATTCTTGACACTGACGGCAAGGAATTCTGCATAATTGATCGGTCGTGGAGCGGGCAAAGTCTTTCTGTGGATTTTACGAGTGCGGCTTTTGGCGGAAAAGAATATCTTTTTCCGCTGGATATTCGTTCTTCCAAAATCGGGCATGAAAATTCTTCGCAAGTGGGGGACGGCACTTTTTTACCAAAATACTTCCTTGAAGACGGTGAGTGTATGCTGTTGTCTTCAAGGTATTCTTCAAAATGTCGTTCTGCCCTGAGCGATTTGTGCTTTTTTGCAATCTGGCAATCAAAAAGAATGCAGTCAAGATATTCAAAAATCTATTCGATAGAACTTTCCGGTCTAAAGACCGGAACTCGCTACGAGATTGTTATTGATTCAAAAGGTTCTTTGAAGCTTCTTCAAATGTAAAATCGCTTATAAAAAAATCTGGATCAACTGCTTCCCAGTTCATGCGGATTTCCCAATGAAGGTGCGGCCCTGTTACGAATCCTGTCGCTCCGGAGATTGAAATCAAATCGCCTGGTTTAACGATGTCTCCGACTTTGCATTTTAGTTCGCTGTTGTGGTAGTAAAGGCTGTAAAGCTGCGGTAAATGCTCGATTACGACGGTGTAGCCGGTGGTGATTCTCCATTCAGAAAGAACGACTTTTCCGTGTGCGCAGGCTCGAACTTCTGAGCCGGTGGGAATTCCAAAGTCCTTTCCGTAGTGCATACTGTTCTGCTTTTTTCCTGTGGTGTAGACATAAACGCGTCTTTCGCCGTAGGTTGAAGTGATTCTTTTTGCTGGTGTTGGAGCCTGGAATGCGTTAAGTTCGTAAACGGCGTTTGTGTCGCATTTTCCCAAGACTTCGTTGAGCTTTGCAATTTGCTGCTGTTTTTCTTTGCTGTTGTCGTTTCGGATTTTTGTGCTTGCTTCTGGCATGTTGAGCGTGTAAAGCTCAAAATCTTTTTTGAGAACTTCAACTGGCAGCGTAAAAGTCTGTTTTGCCCTTCCGAATGGTGAATAAGTAACGTTGAGCGTGTACTGTCCTGGTTTTACGTATGTGTTCAGCGGAACGCCGGCAAGAATCGTTTCTTCGGCAGTTTCGTCACTTCGTTTGATTCTGTAAAAACTTGACTGAGAGAGAGACTTTGCAGTTAAATCTTTTCCCTTAAAAAACTGAATTTTTCCAGTTGATTTTTTGTCTGCGGTCAAAAGCTGATTTTTAAAATCGTTTTTTGGCGTAAAAATCATTCTTACAAAAAGCGCGTCACCTGGATGCAATTTTGCGTTGTAAAAAACGCTCATGTTGTAGTCGTCCGTTTGCCAGCTGCTTTTTTCGGCTGTAAGGGCGGCCATTGCGATTAGCAAGAAAGTAAGAATAGCCGCCACTTTTTTTGTACTTTTATTCATAAAATCCTCCTCGATTTTGAATTCTATTTTAGTCCATGCTGCGCCGGATATCCGTTATTATCATTTGCGGCGTTTCGACTCCGTTGTAAGTGTTTCGGCTTATCTGGTAAACCACGTCAACTTTGTCGCCCTTGTCGAATTCTTTGTGGAGACGGTCGCCTTCTCCCCAGAACATTGCCGGCCACTTGTTTTTTCCGCAGTCCAAAGTGAGTTTTAAATGTTGCCGTTCTGTTTTACCGAGCAATAGCGCGTCAGAAATTTTTAGCGAACGGCTCATAAATGTAAGTTCTCGGTTTGACTCACCGTATGGCTCGAATTTGTCCACGAGCGTAAGCAGCGTCGGTTTTAGGTAGTCTGGCGGAATTTCTGCATCAATGTCGATTCTTTCGGATTCGTCATTTCCAAGTTCAATTGTAGGGGCAAGCTTTTCAAGGTACGAAAGGAATTCTGGCATACGTTCTTTCTTAAAACTGAATCCTGCCGCAAAATTGTGCCCGCCGTGGCTTATAAAAACTTCGCTCATCTGTTCGAGAAAATTCGTAACGTCGTAACCGCGACAGCTCCGCATTGAGCCGATGGCGATTCCGTCAACGTAAGTGATTGCCATTGAAGGAATTCCGTAAGTGGATACAAGCCGGCCCGCAATCGTTCCCGAAACTCCGCGGTTGATTCTTTCGTCAATCACGACGCAAAGTTTTCCGCCGTATTTTTCGATTGATTCGCGCGCGTGTTCTTCCGCATAGCTCCAGCCTTCGATTCCGAGTTGCTTTCGGGTATTGTTCATATCGATGATTTTGTTCGCAATGTCGGTTCGTTTTGCCGGGTCTTTTTCAAGGAACAGCTCAAGACCGATTTCTGGCTGGCCGAGTCTTCCCGTTGCGTTCAAGGCTGGATTTATGTTCCATGAAAGATCCGTGCTACCGATTTTTTTTCCGAGAAGATTCTGGAGCGAAAGAAGTTCCATGAGTCCTTCGCGCGCGTTCCCCTTGTTTATGGAGTTGATTCCGTGCCGAAGGAAAATTCTGTTTTCGTCAATAAGAGGCATAATGTCTGCGAGGGCTGCAAGAGAAACAAGCTGCAAATCCCGCTCGTCGGCTTTTTTGATTTCCGGGAACTGCTCTTCAATCTGTCTGTTTACGAACGTTACAAAAATATTGAAGAAACTTTTTATTTCGCTGTTGTATTCTGGATTGTAACGGGCGATTTTTGATTTTGACTTCAAATCTGAGAGCGACGCGTTTGCCATTGAAGGAAATATCCGAGCGAGCTGAGGGCGCAAATCAAGAAAGTTGAATTCTGCTCCTTTGCCGAACGTTTGTGACAAAATCTGCTGCGTAGAATTTGCGTCCCAGACAAAAATCTGCTGGCCCCGTAAAAAGTCCAAAAGCTTTGTTTGAGAAATCGAAGTTCCTGCGTCGTATTTTTCTGAGAAAAATGATTTTTCCACGAGATTTTCAACTTTTATAACTTCAACGGCGCACTTTCCGCCTTCTTCGTGGGCTGTAAGAAGTGCGATTTCGTTTTTGTAAACTTCGCTCCGCGCAAATCTTAATGCCGTAACGACTTTGTAGGCAACCGCGCAGCCAGAAATGTCTTTGAACGGATAGCCTGAGTCCGCGCATTTTGGATTTACGATGATTGCAGGCGAAGGAAGCACTTCCGGAGGATTGTGATGGTCAATGACTATAACATCCATTCCTTTTTCAGTTGCATATTTTATTTCTTCCACGTTTGAAATTCCGCAGTCCACGGTGATGATTAAAGAACCGTAGTCTTTTTCAAACTCGTCGATTGCAGGAAGGTTCAGTCCGTATGGGTCTGAGCCTGACGGAAGCTTGCATTTTACGTCAAGACCGAGAGACGTTAGGTAATTGTAGAGGACAGTTGTTGACGTGATTCCGTCCACGTCGCGGTCTCCAAAGATAAGGACTTTTTCCTCTTCGTCAACCGCCTGAAGAATCCTGTCTACCGCGTCTTCCATGTTTACGAACAAAAACGGATTGTGAAGGTATCTTTTGTCATCTTCCAAAAAATATTGCACATCGTTTCCGTTTACAATGCCTCTGCGGGCAAGAATAGAGGCCGTGAGCGGATCCGCGCCAAAACGGTCGTAAATGTCGCTAACCTCTTTTCGAGTGATTGTTTTTTTTATCCAGTTTTTCATAAAATCCCGATTCCAGATTCAAGTGATTTGAGCTTCGAGCCGCACGCATTCTCAATCAGAGCAAAGCAAAGTTCTTTCATCTCAAGATACGATTTTTCATCGATTAAAATCCGTCTTACGTCCTTTGGTGCAAGCGTTGAAATTGCTTCAAGATACGTTACGGCCGATTTTCCCAAAATGAAGCGTGGTTTATAGGAGTCATTTCCTCCCTGAGCGGAATACATTGAATGAGAGCAATCCGCACAGATGAATCCGTTTTCACGTTCATCAAAAATATTCATATATAATAAAGAATCATTCGTGAATTTTCTACTATGCAAAGATTCACCGCATTGAACACAGGTTGATGTGTTCGGCTTGATTCCTAAGATTTCAAGATATCTCCACAAAAAACGCACGAATCCCAGACGAGATTCTTTTTCGTCAGAAAGTTCCATACCGTCCAGCAAGCCGTTTGTTATGCGCCAGGCTGATTTTGGGGAACCTGCGCACTTTGTTTTTATTAGAATTTCCGCCGCAAGGGAAGATGCGAACGTTTTAAAAAGATTTTCCCTGAATGAAAGATGATATTTTTTTACGTCAAAATCCGTAATTTTTGTGGATTTTTTTGCTTCGTCGCGGTAAAGATAAAGAACTCCCGAATTCATCGGCGAAACGAGCGAACGAAGTTTGCTTTTTGGCCCCCCGTAAAGAGTCGCATAAATAATTCCCTCCGCCTCCGAAAAAATCGTTGCCGTGCGATTGTTTTCTCCCTGTGGCTGAATCGAAAGAATGAGTGCGTTGCAAGAGACATTTCTCATTCATTTAAAATAGTAAATTTCGTTAAAAATAGTCAACTTGTCAAAATAAAAATTGACAGAGAAAAATCAATTTATTAAAATAAAAAAGATATAAAACTAGGAGACATTGATTTTATGATTTTTCCTTTGGAACAATTGGTTAAATTTTCGGAAAATATTTACGAAGCCACAGTAGCTTCTAGTCGCCGTGCATATCAAATGGCGATGATTAAAGACAAGGCCATTGAGGAGAATGAAGACAAAGTTGTTTCGCTCGCGGCAAAACAGGTTTTTACAAAGCAGGTAAAATTCGGAAGAATCGAATCTAAAAAATAGGTTACTATAAAAGGTTTGTTTAAGTTTTGTTTTATGCTTGACGAAAACGAACCTTTTAATGATAATACCAATACACTTTAATAAGGGGTGCTTATAATGCCTTGTGGAAAGAAAAGAAAGCGCCAGAAGATGGCGACACATAAGCGTAAGAAGATGCTTAGGCGCAATCGTCACAAGAAGTAATGATGACTGTTAGTCAGCTTACTTTATAAATGTGGGTTGTGAATTGTGAATTACTTTTAAAAGACCGCGAAAGTTGTAAAACTACGCGGTCTTTTTTTTCGGGAGCAGAAAATAGAAAATGTTACTTTCCGGTATAAAATCTCCAGACGATCTCAAAAAAATTCCAGAAGAAAAACTCCCCGAACTATCTGACGAAATCCGAAAAAAAATTATAGAAACAGTCGCAAAAAACGGCGGCCATCTTGCAAGCAATTTAGGAGTCGTGGAACTTACGATTGCGATTCATAGAGTGTTTTCAAGTCCAAAAGATGCCGTTATTTTTGACGTAAGCCATCAGGCATACACGCACAAACTCCTTACAGGGCGGTACAACTCTTTTTCGTCTATAAGAAAGCATGATGGAATTTCAGGCTTTACGCGCCGTATGGAAAGCGAGCATGATTTTTTTGACAACGGGCATTCAAGCACATCAATTTCGCAGGGGTTGGGACTTTTGACTGCATGGAACTACTGCAAAAAAGACGGAAAGGTTATTGCCGTTATTGGGGACGGTGCTCTTACAGGCGGTCTTGCTTTTGAGGCGATGAATCACGCAGGTCAGCTCGCAAAAAATCTGATTGTCGTTCTGAACGATAATCAAATGTCAATTTCCCCGAATACAGGTTCTGTTTCTCGATATCTTTCTTCTTTGACGATGACGGGTTTTTACCAAAAATTCAGGAACTTTGTGGACCGTCTCGTTGATAAAATTCCTTATTCCGAACATCATTTGGGAAAAATGATTTTTAGGTTAAAACGGGGAATAAAAGGCGTGTTTTTGAACACGAACCTTTTTACGGATTTTGGTTTTGAATATGTCGGTCCGCTTGACGGACATAATATAAAGTTGCTGGAAGACACTTTTAACCGTGTAAAGAGTCTTTCCAAGCCAGTCGTCGTGCATGTTCTCACAAAAAAAGGAAAAGGGTACAGCCCTGCCGAAAACGATCCGTCCACTTTTCATGGTGTGGGACCGTTCCAAATCTCGAACGGCGTAATGGAAAAGTTTGATACGCTGAGTTTTACCGAAAATTTCAGTCAGACAATAATCGATGCTGCATCAAAAAACGAAAAAGTCGCTGCGATTACGGCGGCAATGTCAAAAGGAACCGGTCTTGACGCTTTTTCAAGACGCTTCCAGAACAGATTTTTTGACGTGGGAATTGCGGAAGAACATGCAGTTACTTTTGCCGCGGGACTGAGTGCCGGCGGAATGATTCCTGTGGTGGCAATTTATTCCACTTTTATTCAGCGGGCGGTTGACCAGATAATTCACGACGTGGCACTGCCGGATTTTCATGTGGTTTTCTGTTTTGACCGGGCCGGCGTTGTTCCGGGTGACGGTTCGACTCATCAGGGGCTTTTTGACATTTCGATTTTGCGTCCGATTCCTAATATCATCATGCTTTCTCCTTGTTCAGCTTCCGCCAAAAAAAATAGTCTTGAATTTGCACTTGAAAAAACGAATCATCCTGTAATCATTCGTTATCCAAAATTGTCCTGTCCTTCTGAACTCAAGGCTTTTGAGGGAGAAATTGAAGAGGGAAGGGGATTGCTCGTAAAATGCGAGGATTTTGCACCCGCGCTGAGCACTGATTTTGAGATCGAACCTTTTGAAATCGCTTCCGGAAAGTGCGATGATTTTAAAAAAGTCCTTTTCGTTACGACCGGCGGAATGTTTGCGGAAGTTTTGCAGGCCGCACGGCTTGTTTTGCAGTCGCACGTTTACGCGGACATTTATTCTCTCAGATTCTTAAAGCCGCTTGACGAAGAATATTTTACTTCTCTCGCCCAGAATTATGACGGCGTTGTTTTTGTGGAAGACGGCGTTCAGATTGGGGGAATCGGGGAATATCTTGAAGATTTGTTGCATAAAAAAAATCAAGATATAAAAACTTTCGTAAAGGCGTTTCCAGACCGATTTTTGCATCATGGAAACCGGGAGCAGATTTGCGAAGACGCGCGGATGTCTCCTAAACACCTTTCGGCGGCAGCACTTTCTCTTTTTTAGAGAAGTTTTTTTAGTTAAAAACATATTTTATTGAAGAAAATGGAGACAGATAAAATTATGAAAACGTTAAAACTTTCTGACCGGGAGATTACAACTTCTTTGCCAGCGTTCGTAATGGGAATCGTGAATGTTACGCCTGATTCTTTTTGGAAAGAAAGCCGTGGCGGTGCAGACCATGCCCTAAAACTGATTGATGACGGGGCAGATCTTCTTGACATTGGAGGCGAGTCCACCCGACCTGGAAGCGAGTACGTTGATGAAGCCGAGGAAATCCGCAGAATCGTTCCTGTAATCGAAGCTGTTCGAAAGCACAGCAAGATTCCGATTTCTGTGGACACAAGAAAGTTTGCTGTTATGAAAGCGGCTTTGGATGCCGGCGCGGATATTTTGAATGACATTTCTGCTCTTGAAGATGACGAAAAACTTGCAGGCCTTGCGGCGGAAACAAAAATCCCTGTGATTCTGATGCACAAACGCGGCGAGCCTGACGCAATGCAAAAAAATACGGCTTACAGAGACATATTCACCGAGGTGAGCAATTATCTTTCTTCCAGGGCTGAATATGCGATGAGCCAGGGAATCTCTCAAGAAAAGATTTGGGTTGACCCAGGAATCGGTTTTGCAAAGGATGTGGCTGGAAATTTTGAGCTTATGCGAAAATGCGGTTCTTTGTGTGACGGAAAATACCCTGTCCTTATGGCTCTTTCGCGAAAATCATGCATCGGGGCAGTTACTGGCCAAGAAACCGAGTTTAGGCTTGCTGGAACGATTGCGGCAGACCTTCTTTGCGTAAAACGTGGCGCTTCGATGATTCGAGTTCACGATGTTCGCGAGGCAAAAGATTCTTTAATTGTTTACAACGCGATTGAAAATGGTATTATAAAGTAAACCTCTAAAAACTTCAGTTTTTTTGAAGTTCTCACCTTTAAAAAGTCTCTAATTGAGAGGAGAAAAAATTGAGTGCTTATAATACGTTGAAGGCTTTTTACGACGGAATAAAGCCTATTCTTGATATTGGAATACTTACCTTCATTTTTTATTACGCGTATCAGATGCTCGTAAAAACCAAGGCCATGCAGATTCTTACGGCCGGAATCGTGATTGCAGTCGCCTTTGGAATGGCGGCTTTCCTGAATCTTCCGGTTCTCTTGTGGATTCTCAGATTCTTTGCTCCTGGACTTGCGATTTGTTTTGCGATTGTTTTTCAGCCAGAAATCAGGAACATGTTTTTAAAGCTCGGTCAGAAGAATTTTATGAACCGAATCGGAAATACTTCAAAAACAAAACTCGATGACATTACAAAAGTTATTACGGCGGCAGAAATGCTTTCGCAGATGAAAAAAGGAATGCTAATCGTTTTTCCGCGAAGTACAAAAATTGACGACATTATCGATTCGGGGACGAGAATCAACGCGGATTTGTCTCCGGCGCTCCTCCTGACAATTTTTAAGTTCGAGACAGAATTGCACGACGCGGCTTGTATCGTTCGGGGCGGCAAGTTGATTGCGGCGGGCTGTTTCCTTCCGCTGAGCCAGAATTATGATATTAAAAAAACCTTCGGAACCCGTCACCGTGCGGCCCTTGGACTTAGCGAACAGACGGACGCGGTTGTTCTCGTGGTTTCCGAAGAGACTGGCGCTATAAGCCTTGCCTACGACGGCAAACTTGAATACGACTTAAAAAGCGCTCAGATAACAAAAATTCTTACAAAATTGCTTAACATTACTTCTGAAAATAAAACAGTCGAGGTGAAAGATGCTGAAAATTGAGAGCCTTAAAAAAATCAAGGAAATTCTTGTGCACAACTGGCGTGCAAAGGCACTCTGCTTTGGAATTTCCTGCCTCCTTTATATTTTTTATCAGAACCAGACGCTTGAGTCCAACACGCTTACAATTCCGCTCAGAATCAAAGCTGACAACGGAATCGTAATGGAAAATTCTCCGAGCACTTCAAACGTTGCCGTGGAAATTCGGGGGCGCATTGAGGATTTAAAAAATCTTTCCGAAACCGATTTTAGACCTTACCTCGACTTGAATTATACTCCCCAGGCCGGCGAGTACGATTTTCCGGTTCTTTTGGACATTTCAAACCGTGCTCTAAAAATCAGTCCGCTGGAAATTACAGTGCGTCCAAAGCAAATTCATCTTTCTGTGGATGAAAAATATACGGATTTTATAGACGTAAAACCTTTGTTCGTGGGAAGCGTGCCTTCGGGTTACGAGCTAAAATATTCGGTTTTGCCTGAGCAGGTAAAAATTACGGGGCCTAAAAGCCGTGTTGAAAAGTTAAAGCTTGTTCAGACAAAAGAAATCGACATTTCATCAATTTCTGGCACTGAAGTTGTGAGTACAAGAATCAATTCGCCTGGAGTTTTTCTAAAGTATGATGAAAAGCAGGAATTTAAAGTGATGATGGAGCTGGCTGCAAAAAAATCAGTAAAAAGCTTTTCGAACATTCCTGTAAATTTTATAAATTTGGCCGACAACCTAAAAATAGAGAATCCCGAAAAATACGTTTCAATACGGCTTTATGCGTCGTCGCTCGATCTTGAGAATTTTTCGCCAAGTGATAATGCGGTCGAAGTTGACTGTTCTGGAATTTCTGGAGCCGGAACGTTCAGCGTGCCGCTCAGTTTTAATTTTCCTAGTAATTTCTCTGTTTCGAAGGACAGCCCGGAGAATATAAGTGTAACCTTTACAGAAAAAAAAGACGAAAATATAACGGAAAAAGAAAATTCTCCCGCTCCTGAAAATGCTCCTGATTCCGAGAATACAGACGCAAGCGAAAATGCCGGCGACATTGAAAAAATCCTTGAGGAAAATTACGGGGCTGCAGAATGATTTTTGGAATCGGAACAGATATTTCGAAAGTCAGTCGTTTTGAAAAATGGGTAAAAAATCCTGTGCTAATCAAGCGTTTTTTTAATGCCCAGGAAATCGTTCAGACGGACGAAAATTCAGAAGAAAATCTTCCGCGAATTACGGCACTTTGCGAGCATTATGCCGGACGATTTTCCGCGAAAGAGGCTTTTTGCAAGGCTCTTGGAACTGGCTTTACGGGCCTGGAGCTTGGGGATTTCTTCGTAAAAAATGATAAATTCGGCAAGCCTTATTTGGAGCTTGGCGAGAAAACAAAAAAAATCGTAAGGGAAAGGGTCGGGGAGAATTACAGAATTCATCTTTCGATTTCCCATGAAAAAGAATTTGCTATTGCCTTTGTGGTGATTGAAAATTGAATTTTCAAATGGTATGAAAAATATAACTGTGGGAGAATATAGATATGCTTAGAAAAACGACAAAAAAAGCTTCTGACCCGAATAAAAAGCCGAAGCATTCTTATTGGTCAAAAACCAAGTGCTGTTGCCCTGTCTGCAATCGTGAATTTGACAAAGAGGAAATGCTTTCTGGCGGCGGAAGAATGAATGCCGGTGAGCTTACGGACGAACTTCACCGTCTTTATATTCCTTCAAAAACCTATGGAGAGATTTTTCCGTTGATTTATGCGGTTGGCGCGTGCCCTCGCTGTCATCTTGCGCTCTTTTGGAAAGATTTTGAAGAGATTAAGGACAAAGAGACTATCGAGCGGCTTCGTGACGATGACATGAACCGAAAGGCTGCCGTTGAGGCAATTTTCCCGCATTATGATTTGAAACGTGAGAGAAACCTTCTTGACGGCATTGCGATGTATTATCTTGCGCTCCTTTCTTACGAGAAAGTGGATATTGAATATTCGCCTACAATCAAACGTGCGATGATTTCGCTCAGACTCGCTTGGCTTTGTAAGCATCTTCACGAGCAGATTCCTACGTACAATTACGACTATATTTCCGAGGTTTTCTACCGAAAGGCACTTTTCTTCTATCAGCAGACTCTCATAAACGAGACGACTGGTGTTGAGGCTGTTGGCGGACTTGGAAGTTTTGGCCCTGACATGGACAAAAATTACGGTTACGACGGAATCATTTATCTCTCGGCATTGCTTGAATACAAGTATGGTCAGCGCGAGGACATGAAGCAGCGATTCAAGAAATTTGACGAGAACAAACGTGCGATTGCGAGAATCTTCGGTCTCGGAAAGTCTTCGAAGGCAAAGCCTGGCCCTCTTTTGGAAAAAGCCCGCGCGCTTTACGATTTGCTTTCAAAAGAGTTAAAAGAAGCGAATACGATTGACGTTGAAGGTCTTGATTTGTCTGACGACTAAACCGATTTTATGCGAAACATACTTTTAACACTGTCTTACGACGGAACCGATTTTTGCGGCTGGCAGCGACAGGATTTTTCTGACAAAGGCAAAGCCGTCCGCACGGTTCAGGGCGAGATTGAAAAAGCTCTGCAAAAACTTTTTAAGACTCATATTACGCTGTACGGGAGCGGTCGCACGGATTCTGGCGTTCATGCGGCGGCTCAGGCGGCGAATTTTTTCTGCCCGGTGGACTCGATTACCCGAAAAAAAAATAATCCCTGCGTTAAATTCTTTTTTGCCGCCGGACATCCGCATTAACGACTCTAAAGTCGTTCCCGAAGATTTTAACGCCCGTTTTAGCGCGACGAGCCGCACTTACAGGTATTTTATTCATTGCGGGGCAAGCCCTCTTGCAAGCGAAATGCGTTACGTGTGGCCGATTCACAGGTTTCCGAATCTTCATGTTCTGAACGAAATGGCTTCTTGCCTGAAAGGCGAGATTGACTGTGCGACTTTTGCGGCGGCTGGCGATCAAAGTCTTTCGACGCATAGGTTTATTGACAATGCGGTGTTTTATCCTGACGGCGAGAAAATCGTTTTTGAAATTGCGGCGAACGCTTTTTTGTGGAAGATGGTTCGAAGCATTACCGGAAGCCTGATTCAGTTTGAAAAGGCCGGAAAGGACGCTTCTTATTTTAAGGAAGTTCTTGAAAGCCGCGACAGAAAACGCGCCGGAGTTACGGCTCCCGCGACCGGTCTTTTTTTATGGAACATTGCCTTTGACGGAATTAGAAGGCACGTTTAAAATACTTTTATGAAAAAAGTCCTTTTGCCGTTAATCATTTTATTTTGTGTATTTTTTATTGCTGCCCAATCTGTTCTTCCGCTTTGGAAAATTGATTCTGACATGGTTTTTGTTGAAGGCGGTACTTTTAAAATGGGAAGCAACGACAAAGATTCTGATGTCGATGAAATGCCTCACAAAGTCACGCTTTCAGATTTTTATATTTCAAAGTACGAAGTTACGCAGGAACTTTACCGTGCGGTTATGAATACGAATCCGAGCTATTTTAGGGCCAAGACTGCTCCCGGCGACGCTCAGGGGCGAAGACCTGTGGAAAGCATTTCGTGGGTCAATGCGATCGAATTCTGCAACGAGCTTAGCCGACTTAATGGCCTAAAAAAATGCTACACGCTTTCGAATTTTGGCTGGCGGTGCGATTTTAAGGCCAACGGGTTCAGACTTCCGACCGAAGCCGAGTGGGAATTTGCCGCGCGTGGCGGAAACAAATCTAAAAATTACAAATATAGTGGCAGCGACAAACTTTCCGCAGTGGGGTGGTACGGCATTAACAGCGGCTACAAAACTCACGAGGTGGGAAAAAAACAGCCGAACGAACTTGGTCTTTACGACATGAGCGGAAACGTTTACGAGTGGTGCTGGGATTATTACGGCGATTATGATTTTAGGGACAAAGAAAATCCTTACGGCATAAAAAAGGCGACTTACCGCGTTACCAGAGGCGGTTCATGGGGCTCCGGCGGAATTTACGAGCCATATTGCCGCGTTTCCGGCAGGCGTTTTGGAGACCCGATGGGCGTTGGAGACGACGTTGGTTTTAGAGTTGTGCGCACTGCGGAGAAAAAAACAGACGAGTAAATTTTAGGAGGTTCGGTTTCGAGTTTCAAAATTAGAGCAAAAAAATGCGGTAACGGGAAGAAAAGCAGACGCTTTTTTCTGGTACTGGATGCATTTTTCTACATTGGCTAAAAAACTCGACATTCGACCTGGGAGAAACTTTATGAGAAAATTCTTTGGTTTGATTCTTGCTTTTATTTTTTCGGGCCTTATGTGCCAGAACATTTTTGCAGACGAAAGCAAGGTTTTTGAAATTTCAAAAGTCGAAAAACAGATTACTGTCACTTACGGCGGAAAACTTCTCCAATACATTTCTTGGGAAGAAAAATCCGAGCCGAGCGTAGTGCTCACGACTTTTTTTATAAGCTATCTTGAAGAAAGTGATTTCTGGAAGAATTCCGTTACGAATCTTGGACGGGGCGGAGTTAGTAAAGATGAAGTTCTTTCCGAAATGGAAAAAAAACGCAACGCTTTTTACGGTCTAGTTGACCGTCTCGTTATCACTGTAAATCCAGATAAAATTGAGTTGTTAGGGCATTCAAAAATCGACACGATTGAGCGCGCATACTTTAAGATAAAGATTGCTTACTCTTATCGTGGCGAAGAGGATGCTGGCGAAGACGACGTTCTTATGATAAAAGACAGAGCCTCCGGTGACTGGTACGTTGCCGAGCTGCCTTTGTAGCTAGAGAAGCGAAACCGGGTCAACGTCGCATTCAATGTAAACGTCTGACGGCGGACGAAAATCAAAAATCAACTTGCCTGCAAGATATTGCAATATGGAGATTTGCGGAGAACGCAGAAGAATTTGGTATCTGAAATTCATCGAGATTTTTGCAATCGGGCATTCTGACGGACCGAGAATTTCTGTTTTTTCGCAGAGTTCCCGGTTCTTTTCATTTGTAGCCATTGCCGAAAGCATTTTTTTTATGATGTCGCAGGTTTCGTAGCTTGCGTTCATGGCGGACTTTTCTGATGGCGAGCGGAATACTAAGCGGACCAGCCTTGAAAATGGCGGAAAATTCAGCATCTCGCGGGCCGCAAGTTCACTTTCGTAGAACGAGTCGGTCTTTCCGTACACGGCGTAGGCGATTGGCTCGCGGTCTGGCGCATAAGTCTGAACCAAAACTTTTCCGTCCGGAAAAAACCTTCCTGCCCGGCCTGCAACCTGCGTAATCAGTGAAAAAGTGCGCTCTGACGCACGAAAATCCGGCATGTACAGACTTGTGTCTGCAAGCACGACGCCGACCAGCTTTAAGTTCGGAAAGTTAAGTCCTTTTGCGACCATTTGTGTTCCGAGCATTATGTCGTATTCACCGTTTTTAAAAGCCTGTATTTTTTCCTGAAGCTCGTTTTTATGCGTTATTGAATCCGTGTCAACTCGCACGATTTTTGCGTTCGGAAATTTTGCCTTCACTTCGGATTCAATATATTCCGTTCCGAATCCTGAGTAGCCTACGTCAAGAGAACCGCATTGCGGACATTGCTGAGGCGGTTCCGTGCTCCATCCGCAGTAGTGGCATTTTAGGCGTTTTTCGTTTTTGTGGAACGTCATCGACACGGAGCAGTTTTTGCATTTAAGTTCAAAACCGCAAGAATTGCACCTAAAAAAGTGCGTGAATCCGCGTCTGTTCAAAAAAAGGATTGTCTGGCGTTTTTCTTTTAACGTCTCCGAAATTTCTTCTTTAAGTTCCGGCGAGATGCACCCCGAATTCGTCGGTTGCTCAGAAAGATTCACCGTCGTGATTTTTGGCATTGTTCCGCCGGCAAGTCTTTTTGTGAGCGTGTGCTTAAAAATTCCGCCGGTTTTCATAAGATACCATGCCTCAACGCTTGGAGTGGCACTTCCCATCACGAGCGGAATTTTTTGCTTGATGCAGCGGTACATTGCAACCTGCCGTGCGTGGTAGCGGGGTGTGTTTCCAGATTTGTAAGAGCCGTCGTGTTCCTCGTCGATTATGATAAGCCCTAAATCCGGGACTGGAGCAAAAACTGCGCTTCTTGCCCCGACGATTACGCGAGCTTCTTTTTTTATAATTCTGTTCCACTCAGAAAGCCTTTGGCTTGGAGTAAGCCCTGAATGAAGTACGGCTGCCGTGTTTCCGAATCGCGCTCGAACCGATTCTACGACTTGCTGGGTAAGAGAAATTTCTGGAACTAGATAAATTACGCCTTTTCCGCGGGAAAACATTTCGTCTGCAGCCTGCAAAAAGACTTCCGTTTTTCCGGTTCCTGTTGGGCCGTAAAGATAATGAAAATACTGTGCGCTTTTGCCGTCTGCACTTGAACTGTTTTGCGCGGACGAGCCGATAATTCCGTTTACGGCCGCAATCTGCTCGTCGCTAAGCTCTCTTTTTGAAAGGGCGAGAATTTCGTTTTCAAAGCTGAATCCGCCCGCGTTAGATTCCCGCTGTCCGCTTGGAAGCATTGCCGAAATGCATTCTCCTAGTGAGCAAATGTAGTAACGGCTCATCCATTTTGCAAGTTCCAGAAGTTCTTTATTGAACACAGGCTCTTTGTCTAGAATCTTTCGGATTGGTCTGATTTTTGCCGGATCAAAGCCCAAATCGGCTGGAAGTTCGTCAAATTCGTCAACGATAAAACCTTTTGTGTGCTTTGTGCCGAACATCAAATCTGCGCGGAAACCTACGAGAGAACGTTCGTTTTCTTTCTCTGAGTTCAAATACGTGAAACTTTGATTTACTGGAATATTCAGAACGATTGAGAGATATTTCATTTTTGATTCTGGTAATCAGGATTCAATTCAAGGAGTTTGGTCCTGAAAATCTTTAAATCTTCCCAGGCGACGCGTTTGTTTTCTGGAGCACGCAAAAGCGCACTCGGATGGTATGTGGTGCAAAGCGGAATTCCGTTGTAGTCGAGAATTTTTCCGTGGAGGCGGAGAACGCCCTCGTTCGTATGGAGAAGATTTTTGATGGCTACGCTTCCCGCCGCAAGAATCGCTTTTGGTTTTAAGGCTGCGATTTGCGCGTCCAAAAACGAGCGGCACGAGTCTGCCTCGTTCGGTTCCGGATTTCGGTTGTATGGCGGACGACATTTTACGATGTTCGCAATAAAAGTGTTTGTCGTTCGTGAAAGTCCGATTGCCGCGAGCATTTTGTCCAAAAGCTGGCCAGCAGGCCCTACGAACGGTCGGCCGCTTCTGTCCTCTTCTTCGCCGGGACCTTCGCCGATTACGAGCACGAACGGATTTTTTATGCCTTCGCCCGGAACTGTGTTCATTCGCATTTTTGCGAGAGGGCATCTCTGGCACTGGGCGATTTTTAACGCAATGTTGCTGATTGTGTCGCTTGCACCGGCATTTTGAGGGCGCGTTGATTCTGGAGTTGATGAATATGCAGGTGAAAAATTTTCTTGCGGATTTTGCGCTGCATTTTCCGTAAATTGTGCAGGTACGTCATCTAAAAACTGCGGTGTGTCCTTTGGAAAATGAGGTGAGCTGAATCCGTAAAGTGAATCAGAAGTCGTTTTTAAAAAATTATATATCAAAAGTTTTTCATCTTTAGTCATTTCTGTAGAAGTCTATCTTATTTTTTATTTTTTTGCACGCACCGACTCTCCCTTTTCTACTTTTTGAAGAAAAGCCTTGCTTATGGTTAAGTTGACGAAAAAAAATTGTCGGAACGAGAGCGAAAAAACGGCTTTTGTGAACGTTTGCAAGGTGAGCCGCAAAGCGGCGTCAATAAAATTCCTTACAGCTTGCACCGCGTGAACAAAAACGTTTTTTTCGCGGTAGTGCAGACAATTTTTTTTACTTACAAGTTTACAATACGAAAGCAAGGATTTTCGGGGCGGTTGCCGTTCATTTTATAATTGAATATAATTTATTTTCTATGAAAATCGCAATGTTTACAGACGCATACTTTCCTCGCATTAACGGGGTTTCCGTTTCTGTAAGGTCCTATGCCACTGAGCTCACGAAATTGGGGCACAAGGTTTGTGTCGTGTGCCTGGAATATTCCGAGCAGCAACAGAAGAATGCTCTTTTTGACGAAAAATCCAACGATGAAAGCTCACCTTTTGAAATTATACGAATTCCTTCAAGCGGATTGTTTTTTTCGAAGGAAGACCGAATGATTCGTTTTGACAAGCTGCATCGAATCAACAAGGCGATGAAAAATTTTAATCCGGACGTGGTTCACATAAATTCCGAGTGGACTATCGGATATTTTGGAGCAGTTTACGCCCATCACCGGAAGATTCCGTTCGTGTTCACTTTTCACACGATGTGGGAAGATTACCTTGCAAATTACGTTTCATTTTTGCCTGATGCGGCACTCCGAAAAATCGGTCGCAACGTAGTTAAATTTTACTTGAAACGGGCTGACGTTATTATTGCGCCTACAAGGCGAATCTCTCAGGTTGTCGAGGATTACGGAATCAAAAAGTTCACCGACATAATTCCGACCGGAATCCCGGATGATTCCGAAAGTTTTAGGTTCCGCCGCGCACTTGAAATCCGTAACAGGCTTTTTAAGAAATTCCCGCACCTCCGAGGAAAAAAAATTCTCCTTTTTGTTGGTCGCGTGGTAAAGGAAAAAAATCTCGCGTTTCTTTTTGACGTGCTTGTTGAAGTCCAGAAACGATTTCCTAGAACAGCATTGCTTTTTATTGGAAACGGTCCGTATCTGGAGGAACTTTCTTCGATTGCCGAGAAAAAAGGACTTTCTAAGTCGGTGGCATTCCCAGGCTACATGAAAAGCGACGATTTGATTTATTTCTATAGACTTGCGCAGGTTTTTGTGTTCCCTAGCAAAACCGAGACGCAGGGACTTGTGACTGTAGAGGCGATGCTTGAGGGGCTTCCTGTGGTTGCGATTGGCGAGATGGGAACTCTTGATGTTATGCAGGGCGACAACGGCGGCTACATGGTTCCTGATGATGTTTCTGTCTTTGCTTCGAGCGTAATAAAATTGCTTGAAAACCAGAACCTCCGCAAGCAAAAGTCAAAAGAGGCTGTAAAATGGGGGCAACAGTGGAGAATTTCAAGTCTTACGCCAAAACTCGTTGAATGTTACGAAAAAGCCGTTCGGATTAGGAACGAGCGAACGAATAAAACAAAACGTGATTAAAGGAAAATTCTAAAGAACTTCAGTTTTTAGAGATGAAATAAAGTAATTACGAGGAAAAATAAATGAAAAAGACTTTAAAATCTACGATTCTTTCTGTGGCATTTTCGATTTTTTTGATTTCTGCCGCATTCTCAAATCCTCGCGGAGCGCAGGAACTTGTTGAGCCGGGGCACTGGATTTACGACTCTCTCACTGCGATTTCGCTTGAAACTGGAATTTTGAATTTTTCGGGAACGGCTCCTGCCACAATCAAAGAAATCGAGCTTTACCTTAAAGAAGTTGATTACGATTCTTTGAGCGAAGTTGGAAAAGCGGAGTATGACAGAATCAAAAATTATTTTGGCGACGAAACTTTGAACGTCATCAATTCTGACATTCTTACAGTTGGCTTTGAGCCGACTGTTAATCTTTCTGGCTTTTATAAAACCGAAGATGATATTGACTGGGTTTACGACCGCTATGAGCGAAAACCGTTTATTGACGCACCTGTTACGATTGCCGCAGGCGACTTTGTTACGATGAAGATGGACGTGTTTCTCGGTCAGAACAATGGCGCAATGAGCCACGATGATAACTACACGAACATTATTCTCTCTCCTGACGACATAGACAACGCCTTTCC
Organism: Treponema zioleckii; assembly: GCF_014737315.1. Lineage (GTDB taxonomy): Bacteria > Spirochaetota > Spirochaetia > Treponematales > Treponemataceae > Treponema_D > Treponema_D zioleckii. Next base: position 118,552 of record NZ_JPUF01000003.1, read on the forward strand.
TGACAGCGGATATTTTTCGATAGGAAAAATGTTCACAGAAAAGACTGGAATAAACTTTCAGCTCGGAAAGGGCACCCGCTCTGTTGGAAGAACGCTCACGGGTTCCGTAATTTGGTCTGAATATCTTACCGGCGTTTCTTACGGTCAAATCGAGCTTTTCTCGCCGAATTTCAAGTACACTGGCGGAATTTCTCAGTTTAACGTTGACAAATACATGTATCACCATCAGCTTGACGCAAGATTCTTCAATAAATTCCAGATTACCTTCTTGGAAGGTTTGCTCGTAAACGCTCCGATGGAGCTTCGTTTTATGAATCCTTGGATGATTTTCCACGGTTTCTCGGCTTGGCGTGATTATGAGCCTGATGAAAGCGACCCGGAATCACACACTTGCGACTATTTTGCGATTGTCGCTCAGGTGACTCCGTTCAAATACACTCGCTTCTACGGAACTTTTGCCATGACGCAGTATCAGACTTCCTACGAGCGAACAAATTGGCCAGACACCCCGACCCCGAACGGTCTTGGCGCACAGCTCGGAACGGAGCTTTACATTCCTTACGGCCAGGGACGCTTCCATTTTGGTCTTGAAGGCTACTGGGCAGACCCGTATTTGTACATAAAAGAAAGCCCGAACTGGTCTCTTTCCCGCACGTATAGCGAGAATATGGGCGACAAGGCGATTTTTTACGAGTGGATTGGCTCACCGTTCGGACCTGACACGATTTCTGGCGAGTTAAAAGCCGGATACGAAGTTCCTGAAAAATGGTCTGTTGATTTTGTCTATCTTTTTATGGCCCGCGGCGAAAATTCTGGAACGAACGTTTTTGACCGACTCCACGCGGCAACAGGCTGGGGCGGACAGCAAACTGCTTTTGATACAACGGAGGCTGATGATGCAGGAAACTGGGCTTACCCAGACAAGGACAGCCAGACAGATTGGGAAGAAAAACGCGATTCTTCAAGTCCGAGCGGAACACCTGAATACGTGAACCGAATTTCTCTCCGAGGAACTTGGAACGCAAATTCTTGGCTCAAATTTACAGTTCAGCCTTCTTACGTCTTTATTTTTAATTACGACAACACGGCTGGCGAAAAACGCAACGGCGCAGAATTTGCCCTCGCAATGGAATTCAAACTCCTTGATTTCTTGAAAAAATAAGGGCCACTCGAAAAACTTAAAATTTGGATGGAAGATTTAAGAATGATGAAGAAAGTAAAAAAAGCGATTTTTGCTTTAATCGGTTTTTCTTTGCTCACCTCGGTTTTTGCACAGGTTTCCGTAGACCCGAACGACAAATTTTATGCGGAGGCGCAGGGCTGGGAACTCAGGGGCTTAATAAAATCAAAACTGCCTATGCTCCGGCCTTATCCGGTTGCAACCATAAAAAAAATCCTTGAGGACGTAATCGAAAACGGCGAAGAAGAGGATGTTGAATTTGCGAAAACTGAATACGAGAGAATCTTCTCAAAGCCGTACAATGTTTATGCAAAACTAGGCTTTGATGCAAAATCAACTCAAAATATTACAGAAGATTCGACAGAATCCGAAAAAAATATTGAAGGCGAAGTTGGCGTTGCCGGAGACGTTGTTTTGGGCGAAAAAGTCGCTCTTGGCTACAAACTTGGCATTTACGGCGAAACTGAGCCTTACGAAAACTGGGCGGCTTATGCCGTAAACAAAAGTCAGGATTCAATTTTTGATGCAACAACTCTCGGCTCAATGGAAGCGTACCTGAACTGGAACGTGAACGTTCAGTATGGTTCAAGCGATGTTTACGGAAGTGCGGGGCTTAGCAGAATCGGATTCGGGCCTTTTTTGGGTGACGGACTTGCGTTGAACGAAACGAGTTATCATTCGGCGAATCTTGTTTTTAACGCGACTCGCGAAAAATGGAGCTACACCAGCGTTTACGAGTCCATTGGGGCTACGCGAAATTACAAGACAAACACTGATTGGTTGCAGAATGACAAATTCTTGGCCTTCCATGCGATTCAATTCAGGCCATTTGATTTTTTGGACGTGACTTATTATGAAAACGTGGTTTTTGGCGGAACAAATATCTCATATCTTTTCCCGGCACCGTACATGGCGATTCAGGGAATTGGCGGAGCTAGCGACAATGTTCAGATGGGACTTTTGTTCGAAGTAAAACCTGCAAAAGGACTTTTGTGGGCAACAGACTTTTTTGCCGACGACCTTGCGCTGGATGATATTGTAAAACTGAATTTTGATTCAAAACTTCGATTCGGTTTGCAGACTGGCTTGGTTTTTGTGCCGGAAAAATCTGCGGTTTCCAGGATGAGCGTTGATTATCAGGTTATAATGCCTTACGTTTATTCTCATTGGGATTACGAAAGCAGCAATTCTGGAGTGATAGAAGGAACGACTGTGAACCGGCAGAATTACATGAACGCAGGAATCAACATCGGTTCTTCTCTTGACCCTAATTCCGACAAAGTTTCATTCTCTGCAAGATTCAACCCTGCAAAACGGCTGACTTTGGATTTTACTACAAATTTTATTCGTCACGCAAACTCTGCCGAGGCATTTGACGATGAAGATGCCGCTCAGTATGTTCTTGCAAAACCGAATCAGTACATGACTGACGGCTCTGCGTACATGCATCAGCTTTTTTCTGATTCAAGTGATGGCGCTACGAACGGAAAGCACGTTTCTCAGGCTTGGGATTGTCTTGGTTTTATGACGAGCGACCATAAAATGTACGTGTGCCAGGCAGGACTTGGAGCTACTTACGATTTGCCTAAAAACCGTGGCGGTCAGTTCTCGCTAAAACTTGGCTATATTTTTGAGTACGTAAAGAATGCTGGAGTTGACACGAACGTGTACAGCGGACTTGGCTACACTTCCAATTCCGACGGAACGTACACTTTTAACGGAGCGACATATTCTTCCGAAGAGGAAATGCTTGCAGCTGCCAAAACTGAGGCAGAGCGACAGAAGCACGAATGGGTGGAACAGCTCTACGACAAGGTGAACCATTATTTTTCTGTTGGAGTAAAGTACACGTATTAATTTGGCACATAAATAAGATTTTGCCGCAGGTGGAATGCGGATTTATTCAAAGAGAATAATTATCTGCGACTAATCTGCGAAAATCTGTGTTTATCGGTGTCAGGAATTAGCAAGTTTTGTCATGCCGAATTTATTTCGGCATCTGCATCGGCGTTAGGAAAGACCCCAAAACAAGTTCGGGGTGACGAGGGCAGTAAGTTCGGGGTGACGAGGGCAATAAGTTTGGGATGGCGCTGCAGAATAAGATTTTGACGCAGTTGAATGCAGATTCCCGTAGCCGGGATTTTCTGCTAGACTCGTCTCATGGACTATTCAAAACATCCCCTAAAAATTTTCTTTTCTTATTACAAGCCGCACCTGCCGCTTTTTATTGCCGACATGGTTTGTGCGTTCTTTATCGCTGCGATTGACGTAGCTTTTCCAATGTTTTCGCGGTTTGCGCTTTACACGCTCATTCCGAATCACGCGCTCAGAACTTTTTTGATTCTGATTGGAGTCTTGCTTTTGGGCTTTGCGCTTCGTTGGCTTTGCAACTGGTTCGTGAATTACTGGGGCCATGTTTTTGGAAACAGAATCGAGCAGGATATGAGGCGGGATGTTTTTGACCATCTTGAAAACTTGCCGTTCAACTTTTACGACACTCACCGAACAGGAAAAATCATGTCGCGGGCAACGACAGACCTTTTTGAAATTACCGAACTTGCCCATCACGGCCCGGAAGATTTTTCAATTGCGGTTCTAACGATTCTTGGCTCGTTCTTCTTTTTGCTGACAATTCGCTGGGAATTGGCTCTCATCGTCATAATCGCGCTTCCGGTCATGATTCTTATTGTGATTGCTTCAAGGCAGAACCTTTCGCGTTCTTCGGTTGCCGTAAAGGAAACTACTGCAGGAATAAACGCCAGCCTTGAGTCCAGCATTTCTGGAATTCGGGTGACCAAAGGATTTTGCAACGAGGATTTTGAGCGTGAGCGATTCGCCCGGCACAACAAGGAATATAGCCTTGCAAAGCAAGTGCGATTCCGTTATATGGCTTTCTTTCACTCAAACATAGAGCTTTGCAACAACCTTCTTTCGCTGATCGTTCTGGGAACCGGCGGCTACTTTATTATGCGTGGAAAAATGACTCTTCCGGATTTGATTGCGGCCAATCTTTTTGTTGCAACTTTTACGGCTCCAATCCGAAAGCTTACGAATTTTGTGGAGCAGTTTGCAACCGGCATGGCAGGATTTCATCGTTTTCTTGAAATCATGCGTACTGCAGAAGAGCCTAAAGACAGTCCTGATGCGGTGGAAATTCTTTCTGCCCGGGGAAATATTTCCTTTAAGAACGTGGATTTTTCATACACAAAAGATTTTCCTGTTTTAAAAGATGTGAACATGGAAATTCGTTCCGGCGAAAAATTTGCTTTGGTCGGGGCAAGCGGTGGCGGAAAATCTACAATCTGCAACTTGATTCCACGGTTTTACGAAATTACGGGCGGTGAAATCAGTCTTGACGGAATCAACATTCAGAAAATCAAGAAATCTTCGCTTCGCTCTCAAATCGGAATCGTTCAGCAGGATGTTTTTTTGTTCGCAGGCACGATTCGCGAAAACATAGCCTACGGAAAGCCTGATGCCACTGACAGTGAAATTGAACAGGCTGCTCGCCGCGCCGAAATCCACGATGACATAATGCTCATGCCGAACGGCTACGACACTGTTGTGGGCGAGCGTGGCATTAAACTGAGCGGTGGACAGAAGCAGCGAGTTTCGATTGCGCGGTGTTTTCTAAAAAATCCGCCGATTCTTATTCTGGACGAGGCGACTTCGGCACTGGACACGGCCACGGAAATAAAAATCCAGCGTTCTTTTGATGAACTTGCAAAAGGCCGCACGACTTTGGTAATTGCCCACAGACTTTCGACGGTAAAAAATGCCGACAAAATCGCCGTAGTGACCGACCACGGAATTTCTGAGACCGGCACCCACGATGAGCTTATGGCAAAAGTCGGTGAATACTACAAACTCCGCACCGTGCAGAAAGAGTAGGAAAGCTTTGTCTGTACCTTTGCGGTGGTTGAGCGTAGTCGAAACCATGGGGCTGGGAATTCCGAAAAACGAAAATCAGTTTTTATGACATGGGGATGTCCAATAAGTTCGTTGCATAGTGTCATTTCGAACTCGATTCGGAATCTTTACACCGAGGGGCTGAAAAGAGACTAGTGGCACTGTGGCTGATAGTTTTTTTTGCAGGTTCTTGAAGAAAATAAACTCTTGTGAAAAAGCATTTTTGAATGCGAATTAAACTGCCCCCATAAACTAGGTGAACTGCCCCCATAAACTAGGTGAACTGCCCCCATAAACTAGGACTAAACTGACCCCATAAACTAGGACACCCACGGAGGG
>NZ_JPUF01000004.1 GCF_014737315.1 Treponema zioleckii
ACACAAACTAAAGATAAACGGCAAGGTAAAGGCAAATACAGAACAAGAGAAGATTGCGTCTGAAAGTTGACGGAAAAAGGATATCAATATATATTAAATGGAACGGGGACGCTTGCAAAAAGTGCAACTTGCCTCCGTTAAGCTTGTGTTATAAAGCCCGTTGGAGTTGGTCGCTTCAAGGCGGGCTTTTTTTATGCTCTAAGTCCTATTTTTTCAGGAAAGAGAGCAGCTCTATAACAAGAGTGATAATTGCGATGATTAGCATCGCCGTTTCATACTCTGTCACAGATGCCTCCTTCATTCATGAGAAATCGGAGGCAAGCCTCCGCAAATCGCAACCTGATAAAAACCTGTCAGTTCAACTTGCATAAAACCTTCCATATTATAATTATCGCACGGTTTTAGAAATTCACAAAGCAGGGACAGTTAATAATTCTGAATTGCCAGTCGCTTCCGTCATTTCGACTCCGCTGTCTTCGACTCCGCTCAGGCACCGGAAGTTGCTGAGCGCGGTTGGTGAGCGTAGTCGAACCAAAGTCGAAGCATGGTTGCTGAGCGAAGTCGAAGCACTTTATTTGAAGAACAAATATCCTCTGAACGAGTACGACCGGAACAGTTTTCTGTCCTTGTTGTATTTGTATTCGAGCGATGTAAAGCAGAACGTCGTGTTTTCATCGATCGAGTAGTACAAAGGCTTGCCGTCGTTTTTCTCATCGGCGAGGGAAAATATAAAATCCGTCAAATCGTATTCGCGGCCGTGAATGTCTGTGAAAGTTGCCGCCGTGATTTCCCTCTTGTAGTCGTTCCATTTCTTCGTGTCGTTATCGTAGCCGCTGGAACTTTCGCTTCTGTCGGCGACGGTCATTTCCCGGAATCCTGAAACGTCGAATGGGATTTCCCTTTCTCTGGTCGAGAATGAATATTTTGCGAATTCCTCGGTCTCACGATTTTCCTTTATTCCGAACGCTTCGGTAAAATCTTTGTCGTAGTAATGTTTTTTTCCGTCTTTGTCGGTCTCAACTTCCTGTGACCACGCAGGCTGCGGAAGTTTGCTTGTCCAAATGATGTAGCGGTAGCTTGAGTACAATGCCGCCCTGTCGTCGTCGGTGATTGAGCTTTCAAGTCCGGCTTTGTCGTATTCTTTTAATGAGTCGCTTTCGGAATCGTACATGTCGTATTTGTTCAGGATTTTCATCATTATCGAATACTGGCTTTTGTGCGCCATTTTGATGAGGTTGAACGGACTTACCGAGTCAACGAGGATTATGAACGAAAGAATCAGAATCGCATAATTCATAAATCGGCCTTTTTTTACGAACGTGAGCGCAAACGTGATGACCGAGAAAATGATGAAAAGCAGGCTCGAATATCTGTAGCCTGTAAAGCCGAACGCATTGACGCGGATAAAATATGCGTAAATCTGAACCGCGACGAGCGGAATGAAAATCAGCGCGCCGAATTTATAGAAGAATCTGATTGCCGGAAGTTCGTCGTATTCGCGCAGGATAAAATAAAACACGATGTAGAAGCATGAGGCAAACGAAACGAACCAGTTGATTTGTCCCGTCGGCAGCTTGAAAAGAATCAACGCCTTGAGAAGATAAGCGTACAGAATCAGAATCAGAATCAAACAGACCGGAAAGAGAATGTAGAGCGCAATCACTTTGAACGCCTTTCCTGAGTCGGTGTCCTGCCGCCGGTCAAAAAGATAATGCGAGAACGAGTTGATTCCGAAGACGAACGCGCAGAAATAAAGCCCGCATTCATAAACTTCGTATTTGTCCGTGTTCAGAATAAGGTTCTGCACCGCGTAAATCAGAAGCGAAAGTCCGCCCATCAGAATGAGCGTCATAAATCCACAGAAAAGCGCGTGTTTGAAGACGAGCGCAAAATAAGTGCGGCTGTTTCCCTTCGGAATGAAGACGAAAAGCGTAATCATAATTCCGGCGCACAAAATTCCGTAATAATACAGGTCGCAAAAAACTTTGTCCCCGAATCCGCGGCATGAAAAATATCCGAGCGAAAAACCGGCTCCGGCCGAGGCAATCTGAATCAGGTACTTTTTGACGCACGGAAGATTTTTTGTGACGAGCGTTGCCGGAAGTGCAAAAAGCGTCGCCATCAAAAATGATTTCATAAATTCTTCGTAGTCGATTTTTGCGTCGTACGATGCGAATGATTCAATCGACGCGAACACGAACGCCGCGAACGACATCGCAAAAATCACTTTTGCGAACGAAAGGTATTCAAACGCATTGCCGAGCGTTTTTTGAATTCTGTTTTTAATAGAAAGTTTTTCTTTATTCATATTTTATTATCGGAATGAGGGAGGAAAAAAGGGATGTAAATTTTCCCCCTCGCGATGTGTAGAACGAGAGTTTCGTTTGGCGTTCCCCAATTTATTCTTGATTTTGAACTTGTATACACTATAATAATTTTTATGAATGGTTTTATTCTTTCGAATCTTTATTGGATTTGGCTTGCAGTCTGCATTATTTGTTTTGTGATTGAGGCGGGAACTCTTTCTCTCACAACGATTTGGTTTGGATTTTCGGCTTTTTTGATGATTTTCGTCTCCCTCTTTAAAATAAATCCTGTTGTGCAGTTTTTGATTTTTGTGGCAATTTCCCTCCTGCTTTTGATTTTTACGCGACCTGTTCTTGCAAAAAAACTTAGCGTCAAAAAAACACCCACGAACAGCGATTCTCTCATTCAAAAAGAGTGTGTCGTTACCAAAGAAATTACTCCACTTTCAAAAGGGCAGGTTAAGATTGCCGGAGTCGGAGTGGAATGGCAGGCTGAGAGTTCTGATTCCTCTGAGATTCCTGTGGGAACGCACTGTATAATAGAAGAAATTAGAGGGGCCACTGTAATAGTAAGTGAGCGTCCTTAAAAATAAAAATAAAACGGAGGAATAAAAATGACACCTTCTCTTTATGTAATCGGAGCGGCGGTTTTTATCGTGATGATTTTGATTATCTCGAACATAAAAGTCGTTTCGCAGTCACATGCGTTCATTATTGAGCGGCTTGGAACTTATCTTACCACATGGCAGACTGGGCTTCATGTAAAAGTTCCGTTCATTGACCGCGTTGCGAACCACATTTCCCTAAAGGAAAAAGTTCTTGATTTTCCGCCACAGCCTGTAATTACAAAAGACAACGTAACGATGAATATTGACACCGTTGTTTACATGCAGATTACCGACCCTAAACTTTACACTTATGGTGTTGAGAATCCTATGACTGCGATTGAGAATTTGAGCGCAACGACTTTACGAAACATTATTGGCGAGCTTGAACTTGATTCAACGTTGACGAGCCGTGATTTAATCAACACGAAGATGCGAGCGATTCTTGACGAGGCGACTGATCCGTGGGGAATAAAGGTGAACCGAGTTGAGGTTAAGAACATTATGCCGCCGAATGCAATCCGCGAGGCTATGGAAAAGCAGATGCGTGCCGAGCGAGAGCGACGCGAGAAGATTTTGATTGCGGAAGGTCAGAAGCAGTCTGAAATTCTTGTTGCCGAGGGAAAAAAACAGTCGCGAATTCTTGAAGCAGAGGCAGACAAAGAATCAAGAATCCTTGAAGCGGAAGCTGAGCGTGAGGCTCTTATTAAAAAGGCAGAAGGTGAGGCTCAGTCAATCTTGAAGATTCAGCAGGCTACTGCAGACGGTCTAAAGATGATTAAAGAAGTCGGTCTTGATGACAAGGTTATAAAATTGAAGAGTCTTGAGTCGCTGGAACGTGCAGCTGACGGTCGTGCAACCAAGATTATCGTTCCTGCCGATTTCCAGAATCTCGCCGGAGTTGTCGCATCTGTTTCGGAAATTGCGAAAGGAACCAAAGGAAACGCGGAAAGTTAATTTTGAGAATTTAAGTTCACTTGTGCGTTTACGGAAACGCTGCAAGTTGATTTTGAGAATAGAATTTTACTTGTGCGTTTCCTGAGAGTTTTTCCTATCGGAAAAACTCGCGCTTTGGTGGGACGGCTTGCAGGTGTTCACAAAACACGGCGGCAAGGAATGCCGTGTTTTGTGAAGGCAGTTTTGTCGTTCGCGCAACGCGAGCAACTTTGAGGTGGACAGTCAACTTGCCTTTTGCGCACCACCTCGTATATTTTGCTTTCAGTTTTTATATGCAGCTTACAAAGGTTTTTGTGGTTTCGATACGCTTCGCTACTCAACCACCGACATCCTTATCTGTGTCCTATCTGTGTCAATCCGTGTTCATCTGTGTCAGTGGAACGGCGGAGTAATTTTTCGCTCCGCGAGAATTTGTTTCGCCGTTCCTCTCAGTTTTGCAAGACAAAACTGAAAAATGGGTTTAATGCAGTTTCCCGCGGTTGTGGTTTCGACTACGCTCAACCACCGGGTTTCTCAATCTATCTGTGCCCCATCTGTGTTAATCTGTGTTCATCTGTGTCAGTGGAACGGCGGAGTAATTTTTCGCTCCGCAATAATTAGTTTCGCCGTTCCTCTCACTTTTGCAAGACAAAACTGAAAAATGGGTTCAATGTATTTTCCCACGGTTGTGGTTTCGATACGCTCCGCTACTCAACCACCGACATCCCTATCTGTGTCCCATCACGGTTCATCTGTGTTCATCTGTGGTTAATCTCGCCACCACTTTTTACACGTTTACCAAAGTTCCGCTTTTCATTTCGTGTTTGCCGGCTTCTTTTGGCTTGTTCTGGTCGTCGAGGAGAACTACCTGTGGAACCCATGAGTCGGCTTCTTTGTCATCAATCCAAGTGAATGTTACGATTATGATTTTGTCGCCTGGCTGAGCCATTCGAGCAGCGGCACCGTTAAGACAGAATTCGCCTTTGTTTCCGGGAATGATGTATGTTGAAAAACGTGCACCGTTGTTGATGTTATAAATGTCAACTTTTTCGTAATTGTGCATTCCTGCGAGTTTTATAAGTTCCGTGTCAATCGAGATTGAGCCTTCGTAATTCAGGTTTGCGTTTGTGACTGTGGCTCTGTGGAGTTTCGATTTTAATACTTCAATTTGCATGATTCACCTCGAATTAAAAAAGTTTGCCGCGTTAGCGGTTCATTTCAAGTGCGTTTTTTACGCCCAAAAGAACAAGTTCAGGAACGATTTCGTCAAAAAGATTGTAGCTTTCGAATGTTCGGGCAAAACCGCCTGTTCCTACAACGAACGGTTTCTCGCCGCCAAATATTTTTTTCTGATATTGATAGCAGAATTCTTTTATTGCGCCTGCATTTCCAAAGTAGATTCCCGACTGAATCGCTTCGATTGTACTTTGCCCGCAAATCTTGTTCGCCTTTATGATTTCTACCGTCGGAAGTTTTGAAGTTCCGCTCGCCAATGCCTGAACGGAAATTTTTAACCCCGGCATAATCGCGCCGCCCAAATATTCTTTGTCTTTGGTCACAACATCGATTGTCGTTGCCGTTCCCATATCAATGACGACAAGATTTTGGTTCGGATGCCGATTTGCAGCTCCGATTGCGGCCGCAATTCTGTCTGCGCCGATTTCTTTTGGATTTGAGTATTTGAGTTTTAGTCCTGTTTTTATGCCAGACTGAATAAAAAGTGCCTCAACGCCAAAATATTTTTTTAGCGCGCTTGAAAGTGAGTAGTTAATCGGAGGAACTACCGAGCAACAACAGATGTCTTTTATTTCTTTCCAGTCGATTCCGTTTTCGCGAAGCACGGAACGCAGAAAAATCCCGATTTCATCGGACGTTGAATTCTTGTCTGTCGTCTGCCTGAATTGGAGCACAAGTTTGTTGTCATTAAAAATTCCGCCAGTCATGGTGGAATTTCCCACATCTAGTGTCAGAATCATAGGTTCCTCCGAACGAAAAGTTACGTTGCTATGCGTTAACGTTGTCGATTAAACGAACGTCTTCCAAGAATGCTGCAGCGTAAAGTCTTCCCTTATATTCAGTTATGTAGTCAACCTTGAATCCTGCCTCTGTGAGCAATGCTTCTTTTTCGGCAATTGATTTTTTCATCGCAAGGATTTCGTGAAGTTTCGGGGCTTTTGCAAGTCCCTCTGCGCTGAGCTTGCGGTTTCTAGAGCTGATTGCAAGTCCGTTTTCCTCGCGCACGATTGGGCACGGAATAAGGTTTATGTCGAGGAAGAACGCTTCTACCATGCCTTTAAGGAGCTGGTACTGCTGGAAATCTTTCTCGCCAAAATATGCGTTTGTTGGTCTGATGATGTTGAAGAACTTCATTACAACCGTAAGAACGCCGTCAAAATGTCCTGGTCGCTTTGCGCCGCAGAGCATTTTTGAAAAATCTGTCTCAATCACTTTGTATTTGTAATCGTCTGGATACATTACGGTGTAAGTCGGTGCAAAAAGATAGTCGATTCCTGCGCTTTCAAGAAGTTTAACGTCGTCGTCAAAATTTGCAGGGTAGGTCTCAAGGTCTTTTTTGTCGTTGAACTGAGTTGGGTTCAAATAAACGCTTGCAACGGCGATTTCGTTTTCTGCGCGGCATTTTTTCATCAATGAAAGGTGACCTGCGTGAAGTCCGCCCATTGTCGGAACAAAGCCGATTTTTTTGTTCTTAAAAGTCTCTCTTTCTTTTTTCCATTCTTCAACGGTTCGTATGATTTTCATTTTAGTCCTCGATAATTCAAAAATTTTGTAAGTTGTGCAATGTCACTCTGAACTCGATTTTGAATCTGCTTTATAAGCAAAGTCAAAACAGATTCCGAAAAAAAGTTCAGAATGCCAATTTTCGAAGTTCCCTTGCTTTATTTATTAGTTTGCCTCGCCTGGAAAAACGCTCTCCGAAACTTCGTGTGCGTACTGGTTCATCGCGTTTTTTATTAAATCCAAGCCCTGTAAATACTGCTTTACGAATTTTGGCTTGAATCCGCTCATTCCGAGCATGTCCTGCAGAACGAGAACTTGTCCGTCGCAGTTAACGCCCGCTCCGATTCCGATTGTCGCAATTCCAGAAGCCTGCGTGATTTTTGTTGCCAAATCGTGCGGAATGCACTCCAAAACCATTGAGAAGCAGCCAACTTCTTCGGCGAGTTTTGCCTCTTCCATGATTTTTGCCGCTGCCTGTTCCGTTTTGCCCTGCATTTTGTGGCCGCCGAATGCCTGATAGAACTGCGGCGTGAGTCCCAAATGGGCCATTACCGGAATGCCGGACATTACAAGATGTCTAAGAACTTCTTCCTGCCCGAAAACGCCCTCGATTTTTACGGCGTTCGCTCCGGCCTGCAAAAGCTTTCCGGCACAATCCGTAGCGTAGTCAATTCCTTTGCGGGTTGTCAAAAACGGCATGTCCGCAACGATGAATTTTGAAGTCCCGTTCCGAACCGAGCGAGTGTGCTCTGCCATCCATTCAATTTTTGCAGGAATCGTGGTGCTTTCGCCGTGCATTACCATTGAGCACGAGTCGCCAATAAGAATCGTGTCTATATCAGTTTGGTCTATGATTTTTGCGAATGTTGAATCATAGCATGTAATCATTGAGATTTTTTTTCCGTCGCGTTTGTAAGCGGAAAAATCAAGTGTTGTCATAGTACCTGTCCTCCAAGATCAAGTCTAAAAAAAAGTTTGTCGCATTCTGAAAATCAGAAAAATCAGAGCTAAAAAGTCTCTGTTATTGAAGATTCTAAAAAATGAGTTTTTAGAATCAACTCTGAGAATGCAGTGGCAAAAATTACCTATATTTGATTTTACGATTTATAGGAATTTTTGCAAGTCTTTTAGAAAAATTATGAAAACCTTGCGGTTTGCTGAAAAAACAGGTATTCTATAAAATATGATTCCTTCGGTTTTAATTTCGGCTCCAACGTCGTCGGCTGGAAAAACTACGCTGACGTGTGCTTTTGCCTCGTTTCTAAAAAAAAATGGTCACTCTCCTGCGGTTTTAAAAGTCGGTCCTGACTACATTGACCCGCTTTTTCATTCAGAAATTTCTGAAAGTTTGACAGGAAATCTTGATTTGTTTTTTACTCCGCCTCAAACCGTAAAAAATATTTTTTTGCGGGACACAAAAGATGCGGATTTTGCCATTGTGGAAGGTGCGATGGGCCTTTTTGACGGGGAGGGTGGTTCTTCCGTCCGTGCGAGCGCGTTTGACGTTGCTTCCGTGCTTGGCTTACCGATTGTTCTCGTTGTTGACGCTGCCAAAAAAAGTCTTTCTTTGTGCGCCGAGATTTTTGGAATCATAAAATTTGCCGAAGAAGAATCCGTAAAAAATCAGCTGAGCCTTCCTCAAAAAAAATCGCCGATTATCGCCGGGGTGATTCTAAATCGTGCCAGCAAAACAACTTATGAACTTTTGGCTCCGCAAATAAAAAAACTTTGCGGCCTTGAAGTTTTTGGCTATCTTGAGGACAATCCTGATTTTTTTGTAGGCTCACGCCATTTGGGGCTTGTGACTCCGAGCGATGTTGAGGGAATAAAAGAAAAGATTTTGAATCTTGCTTCTTCTGCCGAAAAAACGATTGATTTTAAAAGAATAATTGATTTTGCCAAAAAAAATACTGAATCTTCCGAAGATTTTTGCGCACCTTCTTTTTGTTCGGTTTTTGAGAGTGAAAATTCACCTGCGTGCAAAGTCGTTCGCATTGCCGTTCCGCGCGACAGGGCATTTTGCTTCTATTACCGAGAAAATCTCTCGCTTCTTGAATCTTTTGGCGCGGAACTATGTTATTTTTCTCCGTTAAAAAATGAGCCACTTCCCAAAAATTGCAGCGGGCTTTACATTGGAGGCGGCTACCCGGAACTCTTCCCGGCGGAACTTTCAGAAAACAAAATCAGCGCAAATTCTGTTCGCGCGTTTTGTCGCTCAGGTGCGCCGGTTTTTGCCGAGTGCGGTGGATTTCTTTATCTTCAGCTTTTGGGGCTTCTTCCAGGTTCCTTCGAGAATAAAAATCATCTCGTGCGCTTTGGGTACGTGGAACTTGTTTGCAACGAGGATAATTTTTTGCTTAAAAAAGGCGAAAAAATCCGCGGGCATGAATTTCATTATTTTGACACCACGCAAAACGGTGCGGCTTTTACCGCAAAAAAAGTGAACGGAAAAACTTGGGAGTGCATTCAAGTTGCCTCTCCGCTGCAAGTTATGCGCCCTTCATGCTGCCAGCGAGGCGATAAAGCCTTACGAAAAAAATATCGTGGCGGGCTTTCCGCTATTTTTATTTTGCGTCAAACCCGAAAGTCGCTGAGAATTTTGTGGACTCGGCTCTCGTTTTTGAATCCGTCAAAAATTCAGATTTTGCAAATTCTTCCTGTCATTCTGGTGGAAATTGCTCAAATTGTGAGAATTGCTCGAATTGCGAAGGCTGCTCAAGCAAAGGAAAATGCAATCGTAAGGGCTGTTAGGCAAAATATTTCGGTGATTTGAACAAAGTAGCCCGCAAGGTCTCCCGTGATTCCGCCAAAATGTTTTTTTGACATCAAAAAATAATACGCAAAACACAAGAGCGAACTTGCCAGAATTAAAATTCCAAAAAAATAGTGCTCTTGCGGTTATGAGCGAATAGATTGCCAAAAGAAAAGTTACGCACCAGATTCTCGTGAATTTTTTTGCGCTTGAATCCTGAAATGTTTTTGCAAGTCCAGAGCCTTTTGCGCAGTTAAACGTTGCGACTGCGAGCGCGCTCAAAAATCTTGAGAGTGGAAAAATCGACGCGAGGCACAGCGAAACTTCCATTGAAATTGCAGATTTTTGTACAAGAGCCGTAAAGTGGCTTGAAATCACAAAATACGCCAAAAAGTAAACCGTCACGTTGATTACGGCGAACGCGCCAACACGCGAATCTTTTAGGATTTCAAGTTTTCGCTCTCGTGAGGCGTGGCTTGCAAGGGCGTCGGAAGTGTCCATAAAGCCGTCAAGGTGAATTCCGCCGGTGAGCAGAACTGGAAATAGCGTGAGTGCAAGCGGAAGTTCAAATCCTGTGAGATTTGGAAAAATCCCGCTTTTTGCAAGAAAGCACAACAAAAAATCAACTCCGCCAATAAAAAATCCAACGAACGGAAAAAAGCACATTATGTATCTCATGTTTTCGCTTTTCCATTCCACGCGAGGAACTGGAATTTTTGAGAACATCGAGAGGGCAAGAAACAATGAACGCAAAAAACTCATGAGACTATTTTACAAACTCTCTCTGGAAAATTCATCAACGGACGCTAAATTTTATACGAAAATATAAGGTAAGGGGCGCAATATGAAAACATTACACAGGGAAGATTCCTGCATTTTTGGAGACATTCTGCTTGCTGATGATATAAATATTTCGCGGGCAGAAGCAGAGAATATTTTGGAATCGCTTTCTTTTAAGTTTGCGGACAGAACAGACTCAGAGAATTGGGATTATTCGTTGTCTTACTGCGTTATGCACTTGAACAGTTGCATTTCAAGTCACTCTACAAAAGACGTGGTTTGGTGCTACAGCGACTGTTCTCTTTACCAAAAGCTTGATGGCAGTTTTTTTGTGGCACAAATAAAGCTTGACGAATTTGACGAATCTGAACTTCTGTACGCTGATTTGGAAGCCGATTATTTTTTGAATCACAACAAACAGAATTTTATCGATATGCTTATCGAAAAAAATGCTGTAACGGAGGAAGATGCCGCTCGGTTGTTCATTAGCGAGGACTTGGACGAAGTTTTTAGACCTCGCAACGTGACTTTCTACACGGAGCGTTATCTTGATATGGATTACACGTTGCTTTTCCATGATGCAGACGGCAACCACGACAATATGGACTTCGAGCTAAAATGCTACGAAAACCGTTTTGAGAAGAGTCCCGACAAAGACGTGATTCTCGGTCATGTTCGCTATGAAGCCAGAAAGGCTCTTGATTGCATGTATGCCGGCCGATGGAAAAAACTTGACTGGAGCGATTACAAACGATTGTTTTTTACAAGAAAGTCGGCTAGCCGGTTAGTTTCGTAGATTCTCTGTAAATTTCCGACACGAATGGGGCACAGATACTGAAAAACATGAATGAGCGTTTTTTTGTCACCTCGAACGTAGTCGAAATGCCGTTTTTGTCACTTCGAGCGTAATCGGACTGGCCGTTTTGTCACCTCGAGCATAGTCGAGAGGTCTACAAACGATAGATTTCTCCACTCTGCGATTGTCTGGGAGCAGTAGATGTCTCGGCTTCGCTCGACATGACAGACTGGGAAGCGCAGGCGGATAGACACGGGTGGAATACGGATTTTTATGCTGGCAAGTTAATCTTGATTCATGGTGCGAAAATTTACTTCGATGCCTGCAACGACTCGAATTGATTTTTCAAAGGAGTGGGCGAGGGTGCTGTTAAGCTTTGCGAGCGTTTTGTAATAGCTTAAAGTTCCTTCGTCGCTTAAAAGTGATGTGGAAAAGCCCGCGCCGTCTAGAAAAATGTCGTTCGAGACAACTACAAGATTTTTTGAAAGGGCGTTGATTTTCTGGAGAAATTCCATTGATTTTACAAAGCCTTCTTCGCCCTTCAAAAAATTCCCGTCCTTCGAAAAAAGAATCCTTGAAGTCAAATTTCCCAAATCTTCGATTAAAATCGTAAGGTCTTTTTGATTTTTTTTAGCGAAATCAGAAATCTGAGTGTAAATATCTTCTATAAAATTGTCTGCGGATTCGGATTCGCTTTGCACCGTAAAAAATCCTTTTCCGTTTCGCGTTTTTTTGTGTTTTTTAATTCGTTCCTGAGTGTCGCCACCTGAGTTTGGGTCTAAAAGGGCTGCGTAAACGAGGGATGTCCCTTCAAAATTCGTGGCATATTTTTCTGCTAATTCGGACTTTCCGCTTCCGGCTCCGCCGTAAATAAAAATTCTCATAGAGATTTGTACGCCTCGATTTTTATGTCGCTGAAAGTTGGCATTTCGTAAAAAATCTTGAATGCCATATCCAAGAGCGGGAGAAGCATCATGCAGCCAGTTCCTTCGCCCAAATGCATTCCCGCGTGGATTACGGGCGTGGCTTCAAGTTCTGTCAAAATGATTTTTGCTGCTTCTTCGGAGCTTACGTGGCTTGCGAGCAAAATCTTTTTGACTTGCGGGCAAAGACGCACTGCGCATAAAGCTGCCACGGCGGAGATAAAGCCGTCGATTATTACGGGAACGTTGTTAAAAAGTCCGCCCAAAAAAAATCCGCACATTTGCGCAATGTCAAATCCGCCGACTTTTGAAAGCACGTCCAAAACGTCGTTTGTGTTCGGTTTTCTGTTTTCGATTGATTTTTTTACGACTTCGATTTTGTGTCTGAGTGACTCGTCTGAAAGTCCCGCACCTTTGCCGGTAACTTTTTCGGCTGGCATTGAAAGCAGGCACGAGACAACGGCGGCTGAACTTGTCGTGTTTCCGATTCCCATTTCGCCGGTTGAAAAAAGCGTGTAGCCGAGAGATTTTAGTTCGTCGGCAAGGCTGATTCCGTTCAAAATTGCGCGTGCGCAGTCTTCACGGCTCATAGCGTCTTCGTGCAAGAAATTTTTTGTGCCGTCCGCAATTTTGTAGTTTATGAGTTTGCCTGATTTTAACGTCGGAACTATTTCTTTAGATTCTTTGCTAGTCTCTGAATCTTTGATTCCTGAATCCAGTACAAAAAAGTCGCAGTTCGCGTACATCGCCATCTTGCATGCGCTGGATTCACCTTTTGTCATGTTTAGTGCCACGGTTTTTGTTACGCTTGAATCGGTTTGGCTAACGCCTTCGGCTACGATTCCGTTGTCTGCGCAAAAAATTGCCAGTGCTCGTTTTTTTATAGAAGGCTCTTTTGTGTTTTGGGCATCTGCGATTTTACAAACAGCCTTTTCAAATTCGCCAAGCCCGCCCAAAGGCTTTGCAATGCTTTGCCAGCGTTCAAAAGCGAGTTTGTAAAATTTGCCGTTGCCGCTATAAATGCTCTTTTCCGAGCGAATCCGTGTAAAAAGTTGTTCCTCAAAGTTCATATAAGCATTTTATTGACCGCGATTTGAATTTTCAATATTCTGCGTTCTTAAGAAAGATAGTCCATAAAGTCAGCTTTGAATTCCATAGACATTTCCTATTTTTGTATTCAATATGATTAAACACGTTTTATAACCATCGCAGAGTAATTGTCGTACTGCCTAAAGCCGAACTTTTCGTAAAATGCGATGCTCTTCTTTTCTGATGGCATTACTTTTATGTAAAGCAAATCCTTGTAGGCGGAAATCAGACGAGACACCAGCTCATAGCCAATGTGCAAGCCCTGATACTTTGGGTTTACAAGCACGTAATGAATCAGTGCGACAGTCTCGCCGTCATCGAGGGCGCGGGCAAGGCCAACAAGTTTGTCTCTGTCCCATGCGGATATGACTCGGGATGAATTCTTCATGGCACGTACCAATTTCTCTGGGTATTTTGCCGATTCCCAATTTACAGAGCGGAAGAGTTCTTCAATTTGGATTTCCGTAAAATCCTTTGTTTCTTTGTAAATGATTTCCATTTTTTTTCTCTCTAGTTTTTATAATTCAATGCTCGCACTGCGGAAGTCTTTCGCCTCGCTCATTTTTTTACCTTTCGGGATTCTTTTACATTCTTTTTGCTGTCATTTTTGCCCCAAAAAAATGTGGTAAATCAAATATGCTTCACCAAAAATAAACATTATTGTGGAGATAATCAATATTGTTCTGATTTTCATCTTTGCTTGCAGGTAAAGTTTGAAAAAGCCGCCAAGAATAAGAAAAAGCAAAAAAAAAATGAGCCTTCCAAAAAGCTAAGAAAATCGTTCATTATTCTTCTTTGATTCCCCTTGTTGAAATTAAATCAATCACTTCTTGCATTTTGCCCGCTGTTCCAAAATCAAAGCGAAGTCCGTCCTGCTTCAAAAAAGAAAGCGTGTCGCTGTCGATTTTTTTGTAACTGAAAATGTATTCCCATTCCAAAAAGCCACCTTTGACGATTCCGTTTTGATAAAAGCCGTTGTGCTCTGAATATTTATTCATCAAAATAAGATGCAAAATCTGCGGAAGCAAAAAAATAATGAAAAACAAATAAAATGGTTCTTTTTCCAATGCAGCCAAAGATATGAAAAGTGAAATTCCTGTAATTCCTAAGATAATTCCAATTTTGTGCAATTTCTTTGTGTCGTTGACTTTCACAATCAAATCACCAAACTTGCTAAACTCCTTTTTTAGCCGAGCCAATTTGACCAAGTTTGTAACAATGCGGACGGCTGGAATGACAACAAAGCGGATAAAGAAATATGCAAGAATCAGAAAATATACAATTCGTTTTAGTTCAATCATTTTTGCCCCCAAAAAATGTGGTAAATCCAAACTGACTCAAGAAGCACGAACATTGCTGCTGAGATAATCAGTATTGTTTTCAGTTTCATCTTTGCTTTCAGATAAAGCTTGAGGTATCCGCCCATAAAAAGATACAGCAGAATAACAAAAGTGCCTGCAAAAAATCCAATGATGTTGTCCATAGCAAGTCTCATTATAGCAGATTGTTGTTGTGAATAAAAAGTTATGCTAAGATTTGAGAGGTGTTTTGAAAAGTATGTTTTAGAAACCATTGTCATGCTGAACTCGTTTCAGCATCTGCCTTGATTGAATAGATTCCGAAACAAGTTCGGAATGACGAGGAGAAAACTATGGAAGAAAACGAGAAGAAAGCAGAAGACAAACTTCAAAAATTTGACGTTCCGAAGTGCATAAGAATTCTGAGCGTCGTCTACATCGCTGTTTGCATTGTTTCGGGCTTTTTGTCGCTGTGCGTGAGCGTTCTTGATGAGGGACGCGTTTCTGCAGTCCATCTTCAATATGTTGGGACAACGCTCGGTCAGGTGCTTTCGGGATTTATCTTTTGGGGAATCGGTCAAGTGTTCTCAAAGTTCATGGAAAAAAACAAATGAAGTTCCGAAATTATCTGAAAGTCCTGAAAATCTTTTTTGTCATAGAAATTATTGTTGCAATCGTGCTTCTTGTTTGCTTTTGTCTTGGAGCGAAGGGTGTCTACAAAATGTTTCTGGACGCTGGCTCTGGCACTGCTGCTTTCAAGCATATTCGCGCTTTGGAGCAGCTTCTTGGGCGCATTCCGTTTCTTTTGAGATTTGTGCTCGTTTTTCTTTCTGGCTTCTTTGTGGTCAAAAACTTCAAAACGATTTACTTAAAACTTCGTGAATATTTCTAGCGTCACTGGCGAGCTTGATGCTGAAAACTTGTTCAGCATGACAGCAAAATTATCGCTGTTGCTCTTCATGCAATCCGAGAGCGCTTCCATGCAGTCTTCAAACTCATCGATTTCATCGTATTTTTCGGCGTCCAAGAATTTGAAGAACTCCCAGATGTTCACAAAATGCCCGTCCGTGAAAAAATACGGAATTGCGAGTTTTTCTTCTATCGAAATCGCAACGAAAATCCTCACAAGACCTTCCCCTGAATAATGCAGCTCAATGATTTTGCCTTCCTTGATGAACTTGAATCCTTCGTATTTGTAGCCGAAGCGCTCCAGAAAGCGATAGTTCTCTTTGTATGCGGAATACGAGGGAAAAGCGGCGCACGCGAAAAGATAGAGCGCATAAAAAAGGACGAGCGGCAAGAGAGCGAAAAGCAGATAAAAGCGCTTTGCTCCGAGTCCTTGAAGCTTGTCCGCGTTCATGCAAAGACAAACGACAAGCGCAATCACGTAAAGCGCCAGAAGCGAAAGCATTGCGCCCTGGATTTTGTTCGGGATTCCTTCGATTTTCATTTCCTCATCTCCGAAATTGCAGTTTCGTTATTTTATGCGAAAAAACGCTTTTGTGTCCATTTTGATTTGCCTTGAGGAAATGCAGTGCAATGATTTTGTATTCCTAAAAGTCAAGGAACTTTTCCTAAAAGTTTAGGAAGACCTCCTAAAAGTCAAGGAAAGCTTCCTTGACGTTTTTGGGCTAAAGGAACAAAAGGCTGAGAATTGCGCCTTGGATTTTGTTCGGGATTCCTTCGATTTTTGGCTTCAGTTTGTTTTTCCGTCCAAAAAGTTTTAGCGCACAAAATGTGTTGCAACTCGAACTTCTTTTTCGGGCAAGCCGAATTTCTCTTTGCCGAGCGCAATGCTCTTCATCAAAAAGACCATATTCCGTGCCAAAGTGCGAACGGTCTGCAAGCCTTCTTTGTCCTGCTCCGCCTCTCCTGGCAAGCGCCCGTGCACGCTGTTCCAGTATTGGCTTGAGGCAACTGGCATTGAACTGATTGTAAAATATTTGTTCAGTTCATCGAATGTGGCAGAAAGCCCTCCCCGCCGTGCGACCACTACAGATGCGCCAACTTTCATCGTTTTGTCAAAACTCGTGCTGTAAAAAAGTCGGTCAAGAAAAGAAATCAGCGTTCCGTTTGCAGAAGCATAAAAAACAGGACTTGCAACAACCAATGCGTCAGCTTTTTCAAAAAGAGGAGCCGCCAGATTTACTTCATCGTCAAACACGCACTTTCCGTTTTTTGCGCAAGAGCCACAGCCAATGCAGCCGCGAATTGCTTTGTTCCCAACGTGCAGAATCGTGCTTTCCACACTCTCTGCGTCAAAAATTTTCTGCATCTCAGAAAGAGCAAATGCTGTGTTTCCGTTTGCTTTTGGACTTCCGTTAATAATTAAAACATTCATAAAAACTCCTTTTTCGAAAAATCATTTTATAGGCATTTTAATTGGGACTTTTAGTCTTTGCTTTCCAGCAACTTTGTCGCTTCGTCCATTGAAATGCATTTTGCAAAGCGACCGTTCCACAAAAACTCGTTGTAGTAGCGGTAGGCCGTTTCGGCACTCATGTATTCGCTTTTAAAAGTGGAGTTCGTGTATTCTGGAACGAGCATTTCAAAGCCCAAATCAAAGCCCGTGTGAAGCGTTGCGTCAATGCAAAAGTTCGTCTGCAAGCCCACGGTAAGGATTTTCGTTACGCCATTTTTTAAAAGATAGTCCGAAAGCCCGACTGATTTATGAAGTGCGCTGTTCACGGTTTTGACGAAAATCTTTTCGTTTTCCTTTGGCTTGAATCCTTCAAAAATTTCAAAATCTTCATCGCCAACAGAAAATCCACTTCCCGGCCCGTCATCGTGCTGCACAAAAATAACTTCAACGCTGTTTTTTCTTGCCGCATCAATAAGAATCTTTATGTTTTTTACGAGTTTTTCAAATTCAAAAAGCCGTGAATCCGTAATTCCCTTTTGCGTGTCGATTACAAGTAAAACCGTGTCTTTCATTTTTTTTATTCCTTCTATTTTTTTCAGTTCAAATGTAAGTCCAAAGTATAGCACACTTTGGAGACAAGCAAAAACAGAAAAGGAAATGCTATAAACTCACTTTTTGGCAAAAAACTGCATTTTAGCCTTTTCCGCAAGTTTCTAACGAAAATCGCGCTTTGGTGGGGCACTTGCAGGGGCGGAGTGAGCTTTATTGCTCGCGCCGCGCTTGCAATTTTCTAAAGTGGAATCTTTGGATTTCCACGGCTAGGTTTTTTGTGCTAAAATCTTTTTATGAAAACTCACGGCGGTTCAAATTTTTCAAAAGGTATTATTGATTTTTCGGCCAGCATTTCGCCGCTCGGAATGCACCCGGCTGCAAAACGTGCACTTTCATCGGTTGCGCTGAATGCGAACGAATATGCTCGGTATCCTGATTTACGCTGCACAAAATTGGCAAAGTTGCTCGGAAGATTCTGGAATTTTCCTGAAGACCAAATAATTTTGGGGGCCGGAGCCGCTGATTTGATTTTTTTAATCGCAAATGTTTTTTTTAGAACAAAAAAAATTTGTGTCGTGATTGAGCCGGCTTTTTCAGAATATGCCGAGGCATTTTCGTGCGTCGGTGGGCAAGAATCGATTCTGCATGTTTCTTTTGAAGATTTTAAAAATCTTTCTGCAAAAAACTCCGTCGTTTTTCTTGCTTCTCCGTCAAATCCCGAAGGGCGGGCATTTTCTTTTGACGAAATAAAATCGATTCAAAAAAAATGCGAGGGGAATGATTCAGTTTTTGTACTCGATGCGTGTTTTGCGCAGTTTTCAAAAAATTGCGAAGAAATTTTACAAAAAATCATTCAGGAAAAAGACGCGTTTCCAAATTTAATCATTTTGAATGCGTTCACAAAATTTTACGGGCTTGCGGGACTTCGTGTGGGCTACGCGCTTTGTTTTTCTAAAAAACTTTCGGAGTCGCTTTTTTCTTCGCTCAGACCTTGGGCTATTAGCTCGGTTTCTGAAAATTGTGCCCTAAAAATCTTAAACGAGGAACTTTCCCAAAAAAAATTGGGCGGGGAATCTTCTTGGGAAAAAAAAGTTCGTTCGCTTGTGAAAGTTGAAAAAGAGCGATTTTACGCTTTTTTTGATTCAAAAAAGATTTTTTACAAACGGGGCGAAGCGAATTTTATTCTTTTTAAGTCCGATAAATTCGGTCTTGAATCAGAACTCCTCAAAAAAAATATTCAGATTCGTTCGTGCGCTGATTTTTACGGGCTTGGCGAAAACTGGTACAGAATTTCAATAAAAAATCATGCCGAGAATTCAATTTTGCTCGACGCGCTTTCTGGCACCGTTCGCCAGAAAAAAAATCCTGCTTGCCGCGCGATAATGATTCAGGGAACAATGAGCAACGCGGGAAAATCTCTTTTGGCTGCCGCCCTTTGCAGAATTTTTACGAATGACGGTTTTCGGGTCGCGCCGTTCAAAAGTCAGAACATGGCTCTGAATTCTGGCGTTACGGCGGACGGGCTTGAAATGGGGCGCGCGCAGATTATGCAGGCGGAAGCTTCAAAAAAAATCCCGGACGTTCGCATGAACCCGATTCTTTTAAAGCCAACTGGCGACAGCGTGAGCCAAGTTATTGTTGGCGGAAAAGTGCTTACAAACATGAGCGCGAAGGACTATTTTTCTTTTAGGAAGGAACTTTTGCCGGTAATCAAACAGTCTTTTGATTCCCTTGCCTCCGAAAATGACATTATCGTGATTGAAGGGGCCGGAAGTCCTGCCGAAATAAATCTTCGCGAGAACGACATCGTAAATATGGGGCTTGCCGAGTTTTTGGACGCGCCTGTTCTTCTTTGTGGCGACATTGACCGTGGCGGTGTTTTTGCATCGTTGTATGGCACGGCGGCTTTGCTTTCTGAAAGTGAGCGAAAACGAATCCGCGGTTTTCTGATCAACAAATTCCGTGGCGACGTTACGCTGCTTTCTGACGGACTAAAAATGCTCGAAGAACTTACAGAAATTCCTGTTCTTGGAGTCGTGCCGTTCATAAAAAATCTAAAACTCGATGACGAGGACAGCCTTTCTTCAAAATTGGAGGCTAATCTTACTCAAAGCGAAAAAATACTGATTCATATTCTTGTGGCAAAACTCCCGTACATTTCGAATTTTACGGATTTTGATGCATTTTTGGCTTATCCGTTTGTAAAGGTGAGCTTTTTTGATTCCGTTGAAGAATTTTACGAGCTTGAGCATTCTTTCGGCAAGGCGGATTTGATAATTCTTCCCGGAAGCAAGAATTCCATAAAATCCATGAAGTTTTTGAATGAGTCAAAAATTGATGAATTGATACGTGATTTTTCAAAAAATCGGCCTGTAATCGGAATTTGCGGTGGCTTTCAGCTTTTGGGTGAAACTTTGCACGACTCGGATGGCAATGAAGATTCTTCGAAAATTGAAGTGATGAACGGACTTTCTCTCCTGCCTTTGCGCACGGTTTTCAATTCTAAAAAAGTCCGCGTGCAGGTAAAAGAGTCTCTTCCGTCGCTCACCGGCTTTTTTAATTTTCTTTCGGGGCAAGCTGTTGAAGGCTACGAAATCCACGTTGGAGAAAGTTGCCCAATACAAAACTCTCAAAACCAAAAAGTGCGCGTTTGTTCTGCGGGCAACGCGCTCGGAACGTACATTCACGGTTTTTTTGACTGCAAGAATATTTCTGACGCGATTTTGCAAAAACTTTTTGAAGCAAAAAAAATCCCGTGTCCGAATCTTGCAGAAGTCAAAAGTTACCGCGAGCTAAAAAACGACGAGTTTGACCGGCTGGAAGCCCTTGTGCGGAATTCCGTGGATATAAATCGCATTTACGAAATTATGGGGATTGAATTATGATTCATCTGTATTTTGGCGACGGAAAGGGAAAAACAACCGCCGCGGTCGGGCTTGCGACCCGCGCCCTCGGAAACGGCTTTCCCGTGATTTTTGTTCAGTTTTTAAAAGGGCGGCTTTCTGGCGAAATCGAGTCGCTTTCTAAACTCGGAGCCGTTATTTTTCGCGGAAAGTCGGGCGAAAAGTTTTTTTCAAAAATGAACGATGATGAAAAATCTCAAACCAAAAAAATTTCCGTTCAGAACTTTGAGGATGCAATTTCGCTCGCGCAAAAAAATCAGAAGTCACTTTTAGTTTTTGACGAAGTTTGTGCCGCCGTAAATTATGGAGTTTTGCCCAAAACGTTGGTCGAGTCTTTTTTGAAAAACGCTCCAAAAGAGCTTGAAATCGTTCTTACCGGTCGGAATCCTCCTTTGTCATTTGTTGAGATTTCGGATTACGTGAGCGAGATAAAAAAAATAAAACATCCTTTTGACGAAGGAATTCCTGCCAGAAGGGGAGTGGAGTATTAATATGGAATTTGAACTTTTTGAAAATCTTCCGACTTTCGGGACTATAAAAAAATTTCTTCCGCAAGAAATCGAAAAAGAAAGTATGCGAATAATCAAGACTGAGCTTTTAAAAAATGGAATCTCTCTTTCGCCCGAAAACGAAAAAGTTATTCTCCGCTGCATTCACACCACCGCTGATTTTGATTACGCAAAAAATCTTTGTTTTTCAGAAAATGCAGTTCTGACGGTAAAAGAATTGCTCCGCACAGGGCGGCCCGTAATCGTCACCGACACGAATATGGCACTTTCGGGAATAAGCGAGCCATTCTGCAGAAAATTCGGAATCGAAAAATTCTGTTTTATGGCAGATTCTGATGTGGCAGAGCTTTCAAAAAAATCCGGGCTGACTCGTGCCGTGTGTTCGGTAGACAAAGCCGCAAAATTTTTTGATGAAAGACCGATAATTTTTGCCGTCGGAAACGCGCCTACCGCACTTGTTAGAATCCGTCAGCTTTATGATGCGGGCATTTGCACACCTAGGTTTGTGGTCGGAGTTCCGGTCGGATTCGTGAACGTTGAGAGCGCGAAAAATTTGATTTTGGAGTCAGATTTAAATTATATCGTTGCAAAAGGTCGAAAAGGCGGGAGCACTGTTGCCGCTGCGATAATCAACGCACTTTTATACGATTTGGAAAACTAAAAGTTTGAGCGTCTAGTTTATTGTTCAACTAAAAAAAGCCTGCCAACGTTTTAGGGTACTGAAAGTGCACGCTTAAACGTTGGCAGGCTTTTTGTCAATATCGTTTTTCTGTCATGCTGAACTTGATTCAGCATCTAGCAGATTTCCGAAACCTGGCGACCGCAACAACGTAAGCGGTCGAATTCGGAATGGCATTCAATTAAACTTTTGAAAGTTTAATGCTCTTTACGTCGTAGTGGTACTGCTTTTCATTAATCTTGAATGAAAGTTCATCCCCAACTTTTTTGTCGAGAATTGCAGTTCCGAATGGCGACATATAAGAAAGAATGCCGTTTTCTGGGTCTGATTCCCAAGGTCCGAGAATTGTGTATTTTTCTTCTTTTCCAGAATCCTTGTTGAAGAGAACAACGTCTGTACCAAAAGAGATGAATGAAGCTGTTGCTGTTGTTGGATCGAATACAACGGCACGAGCCAAGTCTTCCTGCAAGCGTTTGAGGTCGTGGCCGAGTTTGTGCTGAGCCTCTTTTGCTGCGATGTACTCTGCGTTCTCCTTCAAGTCTCCCTTTGCACGAGCTTCTGCAAGTTCGATAGCATTTGCAGGAATATCCACTGTCTGGAGATGAACTTCGAGAGCTTTTTTCTCTTCGAGTTTCTTTGCAGTTACAATCATGCCCTTTGGCTGCACAGACTTTTCTTCCGTCGTATGGAATTTGTAGTCTGGGTATTTTGCAAGAATCTTGTTTCGGAGCATTGTCTTGTAGCTTCCGTCAAGTTCTGAAATATCGTCAACAAGAGTGTACATGTGAGTCATTGTCTCAATGTCGCAGTCGTCAACCATGTGCTTAGCATATTTGTTGCCGTCTTTTTCGAAGAGCATTTTGCAACAGTTACGAATGATTTTCTTGTTTTCCGTTGATTCAACGTGGTTGTCAATCTCTTTGTAAGACTGAGAAATAATGTTTACGAGCGCGATAAGCTGCTTCTGGAACGGAATGCCAGCTTCTTTGAACCAGTCTTCGTCGCCGCATTTGTCAAAGAAGAATAAGATTGCGTCTCTGTAGCCACGGAAGTCATTGAAAGAGTCAACTGCAAGCTTCTGAACCTTGTCCATGTGGCCTGCGTTAATCAAAATAGTGAGCATGTCCTTTTCGAGAACAACCGGGAAAAGTTTGATGTATTGGTCAACCCAGTCTGGAAGCATGTCTTTAATGTTTTTAAGGAAGTCAGACTTCAAGTTTGTGTTCTTTGTGTCTTTCAAGTCATGGTACATTGCACGCGGTGACTCGATTTCACGATACATCTGCTCAAAAGTGAAGTTTGTCGTAAATTTGTGAGAAGGGTACATTGCACCAATTCTCTGCACGACGAGATAAGATGCTACAATCTGCTCGTTTACAGAAGAAGCTGCCTTCAAGAATCCTGTAAAGTAGTTGTACATATCTACGAAAAGCTCGCTTTCTTTGTCAGTAGCATCATCGTTCACGAATTTCATAAGAATGTCGATTCGAGAGAAGAACTGTTTCTGAGCTTTGAACTCGTTGCTCAATTTTTCTTCTGGAGAAATCTCATGATTTTTTACAGTGTATTCGTTGATGTTGTTTGGATTTACGCCGAACGAAGCATCGCTTTCAAGAATCTTTTTAGCCGAGCTGTTCCATGTAGTCCATTCTTTTGCATCGAGAATTGAAGGAACAAGTTCTGCCTTGATTCTTTTGATGTCACAACAGTTGTCAAAACTCTTGATGATGATTTTCAAAGTTTCGGCTTTGTTTTCTTTTACGAATTTTACGAGTTCGTCCTTAGATCTTGCAGTTGCCTTCTTTACCCAAATGTGGCTTCTTGACAACGGCTGGAGTGCGTTTACTGCCATCTTCAAGGAAATCTCGTGAATTCCGTTTTTCTTTCCGAAGTTGATTGTGAGTTTTTCGTTCTCTACCGAACGAATAATTCCGACACCCCATGTTTTGTGGTAAACGAAATTCTTTGCATCAAAAGCGATATGTTTTTCAAAGTCATTGATTGCTTCAAAAACATTTCGGAAGTTTGATGTCAAGTCAGATGATTTGATGTAGTCGTTAACGTGACTGTGGTCTGCATACTTGTTCTTGTAGCAGTCTGCGATTTCTCGTCTTGCCCATGGATCTTTCGGGTCGATTTGGAGAATCAACTTAAGGATGTCAATCGCAACGTCCCAGTTTTTAATGTCCTTGTAATGAACGTAAAGTTCCTGCATCAAGATTGCACTCTTGTCTTCGCTGATTGTCTTTGCGATTTTTCGCTGTACCAAAAGGAAGAAGTCGATTTCGTCTGGAATAAGCCCTACGAGAAGTGACCAAACATCTTTCGTAGAATTGTAGTTCTTCTTTGAAACGTAGCGGAGAAGAGCCTTCTTGTAGTAGTCAATAGAAGTTTCTTTGTCTCCGAGCGAGTCGTAGTGCTCTGCGAGCGCACGTGCAATGTCCGCTTCCTCAAAGTCGATTTTTACGATTTGCTCGTAAATCTTCCAATATTCTTCATTGCCATCTGCCTTGTAAATATCTGCGAGAGTATGC
Organism: Treponema zioleckii; assembly: GCF_014737315.1. Taxonomy (GTDB): domain Bacteria; phylum Spirochaetota; class Spirochaetia; order Treponematales; family Treponemataceae; genus Treponema_D; species Treponema_D zioleckii. The sequence goes on from NZ_JPUF01000004.1 coordinate 23,764, forward strand.
AACGCGAATCTGTTTGAAGGATCATCGACAAGAATTGACTCACAAAGGTAGATTACGATTGGTTCTTTATGATTGTTTGCGAAAATATCAACAAGAGTCATCAATGATGAGTTGTCGAGAGTTCCCTGTTTTAGTCCAAGCATTCCGGAGATGTAAAGAGCGATGATGCTGTCTTTTGTGTGTGTAAGGTGTTCGTCACAGATTGCTTTGATTTCATTGATGCAATTTTCGTTTTTTGCTTTTTCAACGATTGTTGCAAGCTCAATTAAATTGTTTTTTGTGTAGTTGCTGATGGTAGCACGTGTCCATGTTTCCTCTTTCAGCATGTCCTGGACGGACTGTACAAGCTCTTCAGACATAAAAATCTCCTGTCTTACAAAATTCTTTTCTTTGTAAAATCTGTAAAAATTACAAAATCTATTTGTCAAGATTCCATGATATATGCCGATAACCTAGTTGTTATTGCACGGCATACCTTTAACGGATATACATGTCGTAAATATTCTCATCATGAACACGAATCTGCAACAAACATTCGTCTATGTTCTGTCTGTTCGTGGCTTCTGCTTCATAACCGATATTTACGCATGCCCGTGAGTAGTAATCTATTAACCAAAAATACATGTTGATGATTTTTGGCTTTAGAATATTCGGGTCGTTCTTCGGGTCTTTCAGTTCGTTCTCAAGTGCGTAAACGTCTTGTTTTAGGCGGTTCGCCTCTTGGGGTCTAAGCTCTCTCTTAATGTTGAAAATCCCATAAAGAACACCGTAAACCGGAATCCATTCCAGCAATGCGGCTCCTGAATATCCTTTCAGTTTTACCTGCTCAATTAGCCTGCGTATCAGTTCTGACTCTAGAAATGAGATTGCAATCTTCTGTGCGTCGATAAAAAAAGCTTCCCGAAAGAGAACCTTTGCTTTTTTTTCTTCTCCGCAGAGGGCAAAACAGTCCGCCATTTCCGCAAGAACTGGTGCCGAAGATGGAGAATAGCTGTTTGCTTGCATCAAAAAAGACAATGCTTCTTCATATTGCCCGATTTTTTTGCAGCATAAGCCTTCTTTTCGGTAAATTTCAGCACGTGCCAGCATGTTTTTCATGTTTGACGCTTGCCGATCCAGTTGAGTCTGCATTTTACTGAATGCATTGAGGGCGAGAGTGAACACCCCGTGCTGTACTGCAAATACTGCCCGTGGAATTATCTGCTTGCCGCGCTCAAGCGTTTCGCTAAATGCTTCCCATCTTGCGATAAGGTTTTCGCCTTGCTCCATAGCATCTTGCTGTGGAAGATTTTTTATGAACTCATCCCAAAAAGAACAGCACCAATAGGCAAAGTTAAGTTCCTGATTTTCAAGGTCAAACTCAATGGCATCAGCGATAATCCGCTTTGCCTTGCTTGGATTTCCTTCTTCAAGAAACTTATAGGCCTTGTTAAGTTCTTCTTCTGATTGAATACCCATAACGTGTAAAATTCATTATACCGAAATGAATCTTTTAGTCAATAAAAGTTATCGAAATTCTAAAAAAAATGGGGTAAAGTTTATAAAACCTTTTTTATATTATGTCAATATGATTTTTTGCCTTTTTTTTTGAAAAAAATATAAAAATTCGCTTAAAATTTGATTTTTCCGTCATGAACCGTTAGAAAAACTTGCAGGACACGGCAAAACTAACTCACCGCAACCTGAAGCGAGAGCGTTGCGCGAACGCTAAAACCGATTTCAAGTCGTTGCAAACTGCACTGTGAAGCGTGAGTTTTCAAGGGAAAACTCACGGGGCACGGCAACTTCCTTAAGTTTGCTCTGTCGTTAGTGAGATATTTTTAGTGAAGCACCAGTTTTTCTAAAGAAAAACTGGTGGGGCGCGACGAAGTTAAACTAAAATTCTCCAAGTTCACTCTGCCGCGCCCATGTTTACAACTTATCATTCCTTTGTTAAAATCCGATGTATTATAAGTATATGAGAAAAGTATTGTTATCGCCATCACTGCTTTCGGCAGATTTTTCAAATTTGGCATCTGCATTAAAATTAATAGAAAATAACGGCGGAGATGCCGTTCATATTGATGTTATGGACGGTCAGTTCGTTCCTCAGATTTCGTATGGCCAGCCGGTCATAAAATCGTTGCGGCCTCTTTCAAAATTGCCTTTCGACGTTCATCTCATGGTCGAAAAACCTGAGCTTATGGTTGATTCGTTTGCCGAGGCCGGAAGTGATTGGATTACATTCCATCATGAGTCTACTGTTCATACGGACAGGCTTATAAACCACATTCATTCGCTGGGAAAAAAGGCTGGAATCTCTATTGTTCCTTCAACGCCTGTCGAATCGCTTTCTGAAATCCTTCATCTTGTTGATTTGGTGCTTGTTATGAGCGTAAATCCTGGATTCGGCGGTCAGAAATTTATTCCATATACTCTCGAAAAAATCAAAAAACTTTCAAACATAAAATCCCAAAAAAATCTTGATTTCTTGATTTCGGTTGACGGCGGCGTTAATTCTTCGAACGCGCAGTCCGTTATTGATGCCGGTGCGGACATACTGGTTTCTGGTTCCGCATTCTTTTCTGGGGCATTCAAAATGGAGGATTTTAAGGCATGAGGAAAACGACGAGATTTTTATCCGCAATATTTATCCTCGTAACCTCTTTTTTTGCACCTTTGGCGTTCATTCCGCAGGGATATTGCGAGTCGGTTTCTGATTCTGTAAATTCTGCTCTTGCACAAGGATACGGAGCTTTTAGCCAGGAAGACTGGATTTCTGCCGTATTCTTTCTCCGAAAAGCCGTGTCTTCCCCGCAGGGCGCGAGCGAGGAGGCCATGTATATGCTCATAAAAAGCGAACTTTATGCGGGAGAATACAAGCAGGCCCAAGCCGACTGCGAGTATTTTATGGAACGATATCCGGAAAGCTTGTATTCAAACGTGGTTTTGTATCAGAACGGTCATCTCCTGCATCTGATTGGAAAGAATGAAAATGCGATTTTGTGTTTGAGCGACTTTTGTCACAAAAATCCTGAACATCAGCTTTACGCTTCGGCTTTATATTGGATGGCCGAGTCTTTTTATGAAGAATATAATTTTGATTCTGCACGGCCACTTTACGAACGTGTCGTGCGCGAATTTCCTGATGACGGAAAAGCTCCTGACGCGGTTTATAAAATTTATATGATTGACCAGCGGGAGCGCGAGGAAAAACTTCTTTATCTTTTAAAAGTGACTGGCGAAGAAAATCTTGCTGCCCGCGAAGAATATGAGAGAAAACTTAGAATCTATCAGGCCGAGGGAAATCGGGAGCTGAAAGAAAAACTCCTAAAAGAAAGCCAGAAAGCCGAGAGCCGACTGACGGAGCTTGAAAACGAATTCAAAAACAAAACTCAGGAAATGCACGAAGAAAGTTCGGATTCAGGAATTCCGGCTTCGATTCCAGATTCAATCGAGGGCGAAGGACTTTCTTCCGACGAATCGGCTGATTCTGTGGGCAAGAATAAGTCAAAACGAACCGATAAAAATAGAGAGATTGACTTGGAGCTTGAAATGTTAAAGAAAAAGGCTCTGCAACTTCAATATCTTCTTGATAACCAGACTGAGGACGGAGAATAAATGATGATGAATTTAAAAAATGGTGGCAAATCCGAAAAAAAATGCCTTAATTCAAATTCGCTCAAGGTAAAAGCGTTGTTCGCGCTTTCGATTTTGCTTTTTGCCTGTCCGCTTGTTTTTTCTCAGGAGAATGGCTCGGACGCTGATTCTCAGGAATCTGTAAGTGCTTCTGCCGAAAATATTTCGGAAAATGAAACTGAAGAGAAAAATGATAAAAAACGAAAATTTGACCCAGTTTTACAGCAGTCGTATTGGGAATGTGAAAAATATGACTTTAAGAAAGGTCTCGTTCATGTTTATCTTGACAGAACTTCTGGAACTTTCGGGCTCTCTGCAATCGCTGATGATGAAAGCGAGACTCCCGTTCTTTCTGCTGTAGACCGTTTTTCAAAATCATTTACGGTTCTTGCTTTGAACGGAAAAACTTACAACCTTGCTGATTCCGGCAGTGTAAATCGCTCAGTCCGAAGATTTGCTGACGAAAACTGCGGGCAGATTTCTTACATCATCAAAAATAAAATTCAGGTGGTCGTGGATTTTTCTTTGGAAGCTAGCCGCGCTGATTCAGAAGTTGATTCTCTCGTAATGACTTTCAGAGTTTTCAATTTGAGCGGACGAAACGAAAAAATCTCGCTTTACAGTCTTTTTGACACTGTTTTGGGCGAGGGATTTTCTTCTGTAATGTCAACGGCCACTGGCTATAAAATTTCTTCTGAAAAACAGTATTTTGCAAACGAACTTCGAACAGAAAAATACCTTGTTTCACGAAACGACCGCACTTCGCTTCAGTTAGTCTTCTATGATGAAGATGTTCTCTTGCCTGCAATTGTGAGCGTTGCGGGATACGACTTGCTCGCAAAAAATCCGTGGAAATATTCTTGCGTGGAAAACCGAGGTTTCCATAGCGTTAACCGTCATGCCGATTCGGCAGTTCTCGTAAATTGGGGAAATTTTACGCTTTTGAACGGAAAAGACTATTCTTTCAAGACTCGGCTGACAGTCGGTGTTGACGGAAGAAATCCTTCTGGAATTAGGAATTCAGATTATGTGCAGGCTGAGGAGCCGATTGCCGTAGAGTCAGAGCCTTTTGAAAAAGAAAGTGAAGAAAATGAAAAAAAAGTTTCTTCTCCTGTTGTACAAAATCAAGAAAATGTTGATACTCAGAAAAGCAAAGTTCAGAATGCCGAAGAAAAAAACGAGGCCGTTGAGACTGAGCCTAAAAAAGAAGTTGATTTTATAGTTCCGTCTATAAAAGATTATCAACTTGATCCTGATTATATTCAGGGGCTTATCGACAGAATCAATGTTCTGCAGTCCGATCCTGATAATGTTGATACAAGCGAGATAAAAAGACTTAACGCTGAACTCGATGCAATTCTAGAGAAAATAAGGCAACAGAAATGAGACGGTCAGCATTGGAGCGCGGGCGCTCCCTTTTGATTCGGCGCAGGTTCTCCGAGTGTCTTGATGCGCTGGAGCCTGCTGCTGATTATTACAAAGACAGTTTTGATTATCAGTTTACAGGTGGGCTTGCGTGCTTGTATTTGGGTGATATGGGCAGTGCAGGTTCTTATTTTCAGCGCGCTCGTTATATCCGCATGTCGGACGTGAATCTTCTGAACGCTCAGGCTGTAATGCATCTTAGGCGCGGCGATACCGATAGGGCTGTGCAGTATTATCTTGAGACTCTTGAGCACGATCCTGATAACAAACTTGCCAGACGCGGACTTAATTTTATTCGGACTAAGGGCACTTCCGAGCAAATCGGAATGATGATTGACACTGGCGAAATCGAAAAATTGTATCCATCTTTAGGGCTGAATCCAGATACGTTTTTGCGCACTGTTTTTTGTTCGTTGATTGGAATTGTCCTTGCTATTGTTATTTTGAATTTTATGAAACCTGCAAAACATCAGTTTCAGGGAAATCGAATAAATTACGAAGATTTTAATCTTACTGCCGAAGAAATGAAAATAAATTCTTCCGACGTGCAGGTTCAAATTCCGCTGACGCAGACCGAGGCAAAGAACGTTTATTTTGATGCCCTTGAAAAATTTGAAAATAATCGGGACAATGCTGCTCAGGTTGAAGTCAACAGGATTTTAAATTCAAATGCTTCCGAAGAAATGAAGGATAATGCAAAAATCCTTGCAACCCATTTTGCGGAACCTGTATTTTTCTTCTTTAAAAGATAATTTTGATTACACGAAGGTTCTAGAACAGCCGCTTTTGTACAATAATTGTTGGGTCGCATGGTCTGGAAGAGTTTCTTCGGTCGTTGTTAACGAAAATAAATACGAGTGCAAACTTTACGTCGGATATGAAGACAAAAAAGAGGTTAAGTATTTGATTCGTGTTGAATTCAATGAAATGCCGGCGATTGATGTTGAACGACCTGTTCACATTCTTGGAAAACTCGTTATGGAAAAAAATATTTCGACCGGAGAATATCATATCTATATGGTAGGAAAATCGTTCTATCAACCAAAAAAATAAATGTTTTGTCTTTTCTTGATGATAAAACAAAAAATTATTTTTTAAAATCGAAAAAATTGATTATTTTTCGGAAGTAACATATATGATAGGAAATTGCTTTTCTGCAAAGTCCTTTTTGGGCAATCTGACTTTTTTGGATGCCCTTATCTTTTTTTAGGGAGAAGTAAATTGGCAAAAGTCGTAGAAAATAAACCTCCTGTAGAAATGTCTGAAAAACTAAAGGCCCTTGAGGCTGCCCGGCTTCAGATTGAAAAGCAGTTCGGTGCAGGCTCTTTGATGAAACTTGGAACTCAGGCTGATGCTGCGGGTATTGATGTTATTCCTTCTGGCTCAATTCTTCTTGACGAGGCGCTTGGTATTGGCGGCTATCCTCGCGGACGAATTATCGAGATGTACGGTCCTGAAAGTTCTGGAAAAACAACGCTTGCACTTCATGCGGTGGCCGAGGCTCAGAAGCTTGGAGGAATTGCGGCCTTCGTTGATGCTGAACATGCTTTGGATCCTGTTTATGCTAAAAATCTCGGCGTAAACATTGACGAACTTTGGGTTTCTCAGCCAGATACCGGAGAGCAGGCTCTTGAGATTACTGAGCAGCTTGTTCGTTCTGGGGCAGTTGATATTATCGTTGTTGACTCTGTTGCCGCTCTTACGCCTCAAAAAGAAATTGAGGGCGATATGGGAGACTCGATGATGGGCTTGCAGGCTCGTTTGATGAGTCAGGCGCTCCGAAAATTGACTGCGATTGTCGGTCGTTCAAAATGTATTATTGTCTTCATCAACCAGATTCGTATGAAGATTGGTATTATGTTCGGAAACCCTGAGACTACGACGGGTGGAAATGCCCTGAAATTCTATTCTTCTGTTCGTCTGGAGATCCGAAGAATAGAGTCTATTGACGGTAAGGGTGAAGAAGAGGCTGTTGGTAACCGTGTTCGCGTAAAAATCGTAAAAAACAAGGTTGCGCCGCCATTCAGAAAGGTTGAGCTTGATATTTACTTTGGAAAGGGTGTTTCTGCAACCGCTTCGCTCCTAGATTCCGCTGTAAAGCATGGATTCATCGACAAGCGTGGTGCGTGGTACACACGTGGTGACGAGAAAATTGGTCAGGGAAAAGAGAATGCGCTTTCGTTCCTTGAACAGAACAAAGATTACACTCATACGCTTGAGGTTCAGCTTCGCGAACAGTTGTTCCCTGGTCAGATTTTAAAGACGAAGGACGGTGTTCCTGTTTATCCTGAACAGGTTCAGGCTGCTAAAGCTGCCGCAAAAGCCGCAAAGGCTGCTGAAAAAGAAGAAAAGTCTGAAAAGACCGAAAAAGATGACAAAAAATCGGCTACTGCAGATTTGTCACTTGAGCTTCCGCCTTCGGACTCTCCTGTTAGCCCACAGGACGCTTTGTTCTAAAAAATGGAATTCGTTGTCCTTGGCCTAGGTTCAAATAAATCTTGGAATGGAATGAAAAGTCTTGAAATCTTGGAAAAAGCCTGCTGTTTGTTGCGCGAGTTTATCCATGATTTTAAGGCTTCTTCCGTTTTTCGCACAAAACCAATGTACGTGAAAAATCAGGATGATTTTTATAATATGGTTGCGTGCGGTTTTGTAAAAGATATTGAGCCTTTTGATTTGCTTGAGAAAATTCACAAAATTGAGTATTCATTGGGGCGAAATCGGGAGAAAGAAATCAGGAATGGCCCTCGCTCCATTGATATCGATATTGAGATTTTCGGAAAGACTCAAATTCATTCGGATGTTTTGGAAATTCCGCATCCTCGGCTTTGCGAGCGTGAGTTCGTTTTGGTTCCGCTTATGGATGTTTTTTCTAAAAATCCGAATTTTGTAAGTGCCGATATTTTTGACATAAAAAAATATCAAAAAATGCTTGAAGAATTGCAGAATTCTTCGGGCGACGGAATTATCGAAAGGTTAGTTGATTATGGAAATGAATGAGCAAAGAATGATGCCGGTTACGACTTCGGAGACTGAGCATAAAACTGAAAGGCGTTCGTATATTGCCGGTCAGTTCGAAGGACCTTTGGATTTGCTTTTGACTTTGATCCATGACCAAAAAATCAATATTTACGATATTCCGATTGTTCAGATAACCGACCAGTTTCTTGAGTATCTGGATTATGCGTCTGAAACCGATTTGGGGGATTTATCCGAGTTTTACAGCATGGCGGCAAAATTGATTTTTATAAAAAGCCGAATGATGATGCCGCAGGAAGTTGAGCTTGGAGATGATTTGGATTTTGAAGATCCTCGAGAAGATTTGGTTGAGCGCCTTATCGAATATCAGCGGATAAAAAAACTTTCGGCTCTTATGGAAGAAAAGGAAGACGAAAGTGAATGGAGTTTTGAGCGCAAAAAAATTCAGCGTGTTCTTCCGTTTGAGAAAGAAGATGTGTGGCAGAAGATTGATACATGGGATTTGCTTGAACAAATGCAAAAAATTTTCCAGAATCTTGTGTCCTCTTATACAGACAGAAAAATTCTTGATACTTATGAGGAAATTTCTGTTAACGAAAAATTGACATTGATGAATGAGCTTCTTGACCGTAACGAGGAATGCATGTTTTCGGAGCTTATCGTTCGTGATGGCAACAGACTTGATATTATCTGTGCGTTCATGGCACTCCTTGAAGCTGTAAAATTCAAGATGGCGTGTATTTATCAAAATAGAATGTTTGGAGATATAAAAATATGCCGAAACAAGGCAGAATAAAAGAAGAAAATACCGAAAAAGAAGGCACCGAAGAAAAGCTTGTAGAGGAGAGCAGAAAAAAGATTAACCTCGATAAGGAGGCTGGTCTTGTTGAAGCTGTTCTTTTTCTTGAAAGTGAGCCGGTGACGGTCGAAGTCCTTTCGAACATTTCTCAGCTGGCTGTTGACGTGGTTGAAGAATGCCTTGAAATGCTCAAGGAAAAATATTCTTCCGAGAATTCCGGTGTTGAACTGGTGATGATAACCGGCGGTTGGGCTTTGACACCAAAAAAAGAGTTTTGGGATGTCCTTAAAGAAAAATATGGAAATAAAAATGAGGGCCGGCTTTCCCGCTCTGCATTGGAAACTTTGACGATTATCGCTTACAAGCAGCCGATTACGCGAGCTGAAATAGAGAATATCCGTGGCGTTCCTCCTGACAATATGATAAGAACGCTGATTGAACGGCAGTTCATAAAAGATGTCGGAAAAAAAGACGCACCTGGGCGACCGACCCAATTTGGAACTACAAAAGAATTCTTGAAGTTCTTCAGGTTGAATTCTATTGCAGATTTGCCTAAACTTGATGAAAAACAAGAGGAGAAGTTTATACTTGCACGATAGTAATTCAGAACCAATCCGCTTGCAGGCGTACCTTGCTCATTGCGGGGTTGCGAGCAGGCGTGCTAGCGAAAAAATTATTTTGGAAGGAAGAGTCTCTGTGAATGGCAGTGTCGTTACGGAGCTTGGAACGAAAGTAACATCGAATGACAAAGTTCTTGTTGACGGAAAAGAGATTTCTCTTGAAGAAACGAAACGTTATGTGCTTTTGTACAAGCCTGCGGGGTTTGTTTGTTCGCAGTCCGATGAAAAAGGCAGGCGGGTTGCCCTTGAATTGTTAAAAGATTCTTATTCCGAACGGCTTTACAATGTCGGCCGTCTCGATATGTTTTCGAGCGGTCTGATTATTTTTACGAACGATGGTGATTTTGCCGCAAAACTTTCTCATCCGAGTGCGGAAATAGAAAAGGAATACGTCGTTGAGACGAGTATGCCGCTTCCTCGCTCGCTTGCGGAAGATTTTAAGCGAGGCGTTCGCGTTGAGGGAGTTTTTTATCGCGCGAAAGATGCCTCAGAAATCAATTCTCATAAAATGCGTGTAGTTCTTATTGAGGGCAAAAACCGTGAGATTCGTCGTGTTTTTGAAAATTCTGGAGCTGTAATCCGAAGTCTTACTCGCGTGAGAATCGGTTCAGTTTCTGTTGGAGATTTGAAACCTGGTGAGTTTAGAGAGTTGACTCAGTTTGAAATAAAAGAATTGCTGAATCTTTGTAAAAATTAATGGTAAAAAAGATTAAAAAGGGGGAATAAGATGATTATTGCAATGGACGGTCCAGCAGGAACTGGAAAATCTACGATTGCATCCTTGATTGCGAAAAAATTGAACATTACCTATTTGAACAGCGGAAGTTTTTACAGGGCTTTGACGTTGGCTTTAAACGAAGCCAGAATTGATATTTCTGATTCTGAAAAAGTTGTGGAATTCTGTAAAAAACAGAAACTTGAATACGTTGATTCTCATCTTGTTTTGAATGGTGTTGATGTTGAGTCGCGCCTCCACGAGGATGCTGTTAGCAAAAAAGTTGCTCAGGTCTCTTCAATAGTGGAAATCCGTCATTTGGTGAATGACCGTATGCGAGAAATTACCAATTCTCTCAGCATAATTTGCGAGGGACGCGATATGACGACGGTTGTTTTCCCTAATGCTGATTATAAATTTTTTCTTGATGCATCGATTGATGTTCAGGCTCAGAGACGCTTTGATCAGGGCGTAAGCAATATGTCTCTTGAAGAAATAAAAGAAGCTATTAGAAAAAGAGATGAAATTGACAGAAATAAAGCAGAGGGCGCTTTAAAACAAGCAGAAGATGCAATATATATTGACACTTCAGCCTTGACCATAGAACAGGTTTGTGATTTAATATTAGGCAAAATTCACAATTAAGGGTTTAATATGGAACAGAAGGAAGTGGAAATGGATGAGACTCTCAACTCCAAGAGTGCTATCCAGACACAATTAGAAGAATCTCTCAATAGTCTTGGAACTGTGGAGGATGGTCAGCTCGTTGATGGTACTGTAGTCCAAGTTACAGATGATTATGTATTCGTTGATATCGGATATAAATCAGAAGGAAGAATTCCCGTTCAGGAATTTGCAGGCAAATTGCCAAAGGACGGTGAAGTTGTTACAGTTGTTGTTCTTCGCAAGGACGGAAGAAATGGTCCTGAAATTTCGAAGTCAAAAGCTGATGCTAAACAGCTTTGGAAAGATTTGCGAAAGGCGTTTGAGGAAAAATCAACTGTAGATGGTATTATCGAGAAAGAAGTTAAAGGTGGCTTTGACGTTAATCTCGGTGGTGACATTCATGCGTTCTTGCCAATCAGTCAGTCTGACAGTCAAAAAGTTGACAACCCATCTAAATTAATTGGTCTTACAGCAAAATTCTATGTTGAAAGACTTTATTCTGACAATAAGGCTAATGTTGTTGTTAACAGAAGAAAATACCTTGAGGAAAGCATTGAAGCTGCTCGTGACAAGTTCTTTGCTGAAACACAGATTGGTGACACTGTAAAAGGTGTCGTAAAGAGTTTCACAAGTTTTGGTGCGTTTATTGATCTCGGTGGTTTCGACGGTCTTCTTCATATCAATGATATGAGTTGGGGACATGTAACTCGTCCGAAGGATTTTGTAAAGAAAGGTCAGGAAATCGAACTTAAAGTTATCCGCCTTACTCCGGATGAAAAAAGAATCAATCTTTCTCTCAAACATTTTACAGAAGATCCATGGGTACACTTCGAAGAAAAATATCATGTTGATGATATCGTTGAAGGTACTGTTACAAAAATCACTGATTTTGGTGCGTTTATTGAATTGCAGGAAGGAATCGAAGGCCTTGCCCATATTTCTGAGTTCAGTTGGACAAAGAAAATTAACAAGCCGTCGGATGTTGTAAAAATCGGTGACAAAATCAAATGTATGATTCTTGGATACGATATTCAGGCTGGACGTGTTTCACTCGGCTTGAAACAGACTTCTGAGAATCCATGGGATACTATCGCAGAGAAATATCCAGTAAATACAAAAGTTCATGGTAAAGTTGTAAAACTTACTTCTAACGGTGCATTCATTCAGTTGGAAGACGGAATCGATGGATTCCTCCATGCGGAAGATATTTCTTGGACAAAGAAAGTAAAGCATGCAGGAAGCGAACTTGATGTAAATCAGGAAGTTGACGTAATCATCCTTGATTCAGATCCTGAAAATCACCGCATCACAGTAGGAATTAAACAGCTTACAGATAATCCTTGGAAGAAATTTGCTGAGGATTACAAAGCTGGTTCTACACTTGAAGGTGAGATTACATCAATCACTGATTTTGGCGTGTTTGTAAAAGCTCCTGATGGAATCGAAGGTCTCGTAAATAAGTCTAACTTGAGCGAAGATCGCGATACTCCATATGAAGAGGTTGTTGCAAAATACAAAGTCGGTGACAAAATCAACGTTTATGTTGTAGATATAAATGTTGAAAAAGAAAAGGTTGCTTTCTCTGTTAAAGAATATAAGAAAGCTCAGGCTCGAAAAGAGATTTCTCAGTATATGTCTTCATCAGACAATGATGGTGATGCTTATACTTTGGGTGATGCTTTCCGTTCTCAGAATAATAACTAATAATCTTCGATGAGTGATATTAAAATTCTTGATTTAGAACAATTAAAGGCACTCATCGAAATTAATAGTCGAATAAATTCTAATTATTCGGACATTAATGCATTGCTGGTTTACATTCTTGAATCAGCAATGCGTTTGGTTCATTGCGAATCCTCTTCGTTGCTTTTGACGAACAAGGAAGACGAAAGCCTTAGGTTTGTAGTTGCGCTTGGTCCAAAAGGTGCTGAAGCGAAAAATGTTCTTGTTGAAAAAAACAGTATTGCAGGCTGGGTTGCAGAAAATAATAGTCCGCTTATCTTAAATAACGTTTCTTCTGATCCTCGTTTCTTTAGGTTTGTTCAGGATAAAACAGGGTACGTTACTCGAACTATGATAGCAATTCCGATGTGTGTAAAAGGTACGTGCGTCGGTGTTATTGAGCTTATCAACAAAATAAATTCAAAACCATTTGATAATGAGGATTTGCGAATCCTTGAATTGCTCTCAAATCAAGCTGGAATTGCTTATATGAATGCGAATTCATATCGTTCGGCGCAAGATAAGATTTCGGTGCTTTCTTCCCAAATTGCAAATGGTTCCGAATATCATTCTTTTGTGGCAAAAAGTCCAGTTGTGCTTGATTTACTTCATATAATTGATGAAGTTTCAAAAACTAACACGACGATTTTGATTACAGGTGAGAGTGGTGTTGGAAAAGAATTGTTTGCCGAACAGATTCATTTAAAAAGTCCGAGAGCAGATAAACCTTTTATACGTGTTAATTGTGCTGCACTTTCACCATCATTGCTTGAGAGTGAGCTTTTTGGTCATGTAAAAGGTGCTTTTACCGATGCTGTTACTGACAGAATTGGTAGATTTGAAAGTGCGGATGGTGGAACTCTTTTTCTTGATGAGATTGGTGAACTTCCGCTCGATTTGCAGTCAAAATTGTTGCGAGTTCTTCAAGAACATAGATTCGAGCGAGTTGGCTCTAGCGTGACAGTTTCGACTGATGTAAGAATTGTTGCGGCGACAAATCGTGACCTTGAAAAAATGGTAAGTGAGGGAACTTTTAGAAGTGACCTTTACTATAGGTTAAATGTCGTTCCGATTAACATTCCGCCTTTGAGGGAACGCAAAGAAGATATTGAGCCGTTGGCATCTTTCTTCCTTCAAAAATTCAGTATTGAGACAAAAAAGAATTTTAGGTATTTTTCAGAGCCAGCTTGGAAACTTTTATTTGATTATTACTGGCCTGGGAATATCCGTGAACTTGAGAATTCAATAGAACGGGCTTGTGTTCTTGGAACGCCGCCTTTTATTCAGGTTGATAATTTACGAATAAATTATGACTGTCAGGATAAAAAAGATGATTTTGAAACTTTGACCGAAGAAGTTGTTACGGAATCTGGAGACAGAACGTTAAAAACAGCCGTAAACAATTTTAAGGCGGCTTATGTGCGAAAAATCCTGAACGAGACTGGATGGAATCAAACAAAGGCCGGAAAAATTTTGGGAATACAGCGAACTTATGTATCTCGTTTGCTAAACGAGTTGCATATACGCTAAAATATAAAGACTACGAATTTATTGGTTTAATAGGAGTTAAAAATGGCTGATAAAATGGAAAAAGAATCAATTGCTTCGTCAATTAATTCTGCTTTGGAAAAGTCTAGAACTGCGGTGACTGCACTTATTGTAATTTTGGTGCTCGCGGTTGTTGGTTTTGTTGTTGGAATTACAGTTCGCGACAAAATTGTTGCAGGCGGAATTGAGAAACTTGATACTATTTCATATATTTATTCAAAAGATGGCGATTCTTTGTCTGATGAGGATGTTGCTGCAAGACAGGCTGCTGCAATCGAACAGTTGACTCCGCTTGTAGAAAAATCTGGAATTGTCGGCGCGCGTGCAAATATGCTTCTCGCTGAGATTTATTTTGAGAAAGCTGATTACACAGCTTCAAGAGATGCATGGCTCAAGGCTGCTCATGTTGGTAATGGCTACAATGTTCCTTATAGCACTTATCAGGCAGCTGTATGCAGTGAGAATCTTAATGATGTTGACTCTGCTTTAAAATATTACCAATCTGCTGCTGATGATGCGGAATTCTTCCTGAAAGATCATGCTTTGTTCAATGTTGGTCGCCTTAACGAAGAAAAAGCTGATTTTGAGGCTGCAAAAGTTGCTTATGAAAAACTTAATGCTATCAATCCTGAAACTCAGTGGGCTAATCTTGCAAAAACACGTTTGATTGCCTTGAAGATTGACGGAAAAATTCAGTAGTTCCGTGGCATAATTTTTTGTTCTAAAAAAAGCTATTTGTAATTTTTCAATTGACTATTTATTTATATTGATATGAAAAGCACGTGCAGAATACAGAAAAATAAATTTTTATCGATTTTGTTTTCTATTTTCGCATGTGCTTTTTTTTATTCATGTGGTTTGGATTCTGTAATTACGGTGAATGAGCCGTATGTCACTTATAACAGTCCTCTTTATTCAAGTGAAGATTATTTGACTTGGTATTTTGATTTTCGGACGCAGGAAAATCAGGATATTGAGTCGCCGAATTCATTTGTTGGAACGGAAATCTATTATAAAATTTACAATAATTATTCAAATTTGCTGAGCCAGAGAAATGCGATTTTGAGCGTTAACAGTGCTAGTAATGGAACTTCTGCCGCAACGAAGATGATTGATACGTATTCGTACCAGCCTTTGGGAACGAAGCCTGTTCAGTCAACGTCGGTTTTTATTCCTAATGACGGTTCGAACAGGCGGGTTGTTATTCGTTTGAAAACATATACGGGGCAGGAAAATTATTCTGGCGACAATAAGGAGCAGTTTGTTTCTTGTGTAAAAATTGAAAATGTGGAGCAGCCTTATATTCCGTATAGAAATGGTAACTCAAAGTCGTTCGATTTTTTTGACGATGATGACAGCGATTCTTCCAGCTCTGTTGATGTGGAGCCAGAAGACGGTGATGCTGATTTTTATTATTCGTCATCGGCGAGTGAGAGCGATACATATTATGTGCAGATGTTTGCTGTATCGGTTGCGTTTTCCACAGATTCGCTTGCGAACACTTACAGCCTTGTTTTGGATTTGGGGTCTGTTCCGATTCGTAAGGGCGAATAATTTTTTTGTTTTGAAAAAAATACTAAAAAATTAAAAAAAATATATATTTTTCTATTGATTAATTTTTTTGAGCGTGCTATATTAGTTATCACCAACGAGATTGTAGCTCAGCTGGATTAGAGCATCTGCCTTCTAAGCAGAGGGTCGCTGGTTCGAGCCCAGTCAGTCTCAGGTTAAGCCGAAGATTTATTCTTCGGCTTTTTGTTTTTGGGTGTGTTTTTTTACCCGCCTGTAATGTTTATAGACTGCATGTTTTGTTTGAAAGTGAATTTTTGAGGTGGTGTGCTACCAAGCAGAAATGAAAAGAGCCGCCCTGTATGAAACTCGGTAGAGTTTCTGGAGCAGCCCTGTTTTTGTGTGTGCCGTTTTATTTCATCTTCTATCGGCTGATTTTTAGGTGATTCCAGAAGTTGTGATCTTCCTGACCGACTCGCCAAAATCCTATGCGGTTGATGTTGATTTCTTTGTACATTTGGCATTTTATTTTTAGCGAGAGCATGTCATCGAACCAGCCTGTGAGGGTGACGGTTTTTTCGAACTGGTAGTATGGCACTCCGAATTCGTCACGCTGCATTTGTGCGCTTTTTTCGTTTCGGATTCGTTCCATGCCTTCGTGGTACCATGCGCGTCCGCCCTCCCTGTCGTTTGTCCAGATTCTGCCGTAGAATGAGATTCCCATTATGAGTTTGTTTTCTGGAATTACGGTTTTTGCGTACTCTGCGATTCGCTTGCACCAATCGGTTGAGCCGATTGCGCCTGGCGCGCTCGTTGACCAGTGCTCGTCGTAGGCCATTATGAGGATTTTGTCCACGATTTTTGCGAGGTCGGCGTAATCGTACTGGTCGTTCTGCAAAGTTTTTGTGCGTGCGGGAATTGCTACCGTGAGCGGTTTGTTTCCGAGCTTACGTTTTAGAATCTTTAAGAATTCCAAAAAATTTTCTTTGTCGCGTTTTTTTACTAGTTCCCAGTCAACTTGCAGGCCGTCGTAAGTTTTTGCGGCTTCTACAAGCTGATTTATAATCCGGTTTCTTAGCGGCAGACTTGGGTCGAGGAGCAGGTGAGTCTGGCTTGATGAGTCGCAGCTTGTTACGAGGTGAACTCGTCCCGTGTAGTTTTTGAAGAATTTGTTTCGCGGAGGGACAGGTCCCTGTTCGCTCCAAATGTTCACTGCATCGACGAAATAACCTACGTCTGTAATAGGGT
This sequence comes from Treponema zioleckii, assembly GCF_014737315.1. Classification (GTDB taxonomy): domain Bacteria; phylum Spirochaetota; class Spirochaetia; order Treponematales; family Treponemataceae; genus Treponema_D; species Treponema_D zioleckii. The sequence goes on from NZ_JPUF01000004.1 coordinate 40,613, forward strand.
ATTTGACGGAAAATTCGTGTTCGCGGCCGTTCATAACGTAGCCCCAGACTTCGCGGAATGGGATTTTTTCGTCGGTGAGCTGGAATTTTTCTTTGAGCTCAGCTTCCTTGAGTTGTATCGGGTTTTCTTCTGGCAAATTGCTTTGCCCCGCAAGCTGTTCGCTTTCGCTATTTTGAGATTGCTGTGCTTCCGGTGCCTGATTCTGCACTTCTGCCACGTTTTTTGCGGACTGGCACGAGAATGCCAGAGCAATCAACGTTGCGAGTGCTACTGGAAGCGTTTTTTTTGTTTTTTTCAAAATTTTCTCCTTTTTTTAGTTCGAATTAAGAGGCAGAAGCTAAAACGCATGAAAAAAATATTAGACCTGTTCGGAAACCTATGTTTCCTCCATGTCTATGCGAGTTTTTTCAGGCTAAAGCCTTGCAAAAACTCAGTTTTATTTGGAAGCTGTTCGAAAAGCTGAAGTTTTCGAACACCTCTATTTTGCTAAAAAGTTATTTTGCAGCGTTTTCTTTTATTATCGGGGAGAAAAACCCGGAACTATCGGCGGAGTGAACTTTTTTCTCATATTTGAGAGAAAATCCACTGCGGTGCTCGCGTCAACTTCTTTTGACGGTTCGTGATATTCGACCAGATTCTTTGGGATTTCATCCAAAAAACGGCTCGGCTCGCTTTCTACGTTTGACTGCAAGTGTCTTCGCGTTCTGCATGATGAAATTAGGAGCTTGTCGCGCGCACGGGTTATGGCGACGTAAAAAAGTCGCCTCTCTTCTTCTACTGCGGCATCCCCGCCTTCGTCAACTGCGCGCCCGTGCGGGATAAGGCCTTCTTCGGCACCCGCGATGAACACGACCGGAAATTCGAGACCTTTTGACGCGTGGATTGTCATTAGGTTCACTTTGCCCTTGTCGTTTTCGTCGTCCATGTCGTCGCGGCTAAGGAGCGTGATGCGGTTCAGGTATGCAAAAAGTCCTGGGTCGGAGTTGTCGGGATTTGTTTCCCACGTTTCCATTGAATTTATGAGGGAGTCGATGTTCAGAAGCTTGAATCTTGCGGCTTTTTCGGATTTTGGATTTTCTGAAATCAGGTAGTCCGGGTAGCGGATTTCTTCCACCATTGTTCGCACTTTTTTGGCGAGGCCCCTTCCGCTCAGCATGGATTTGTTGTTTTCGATGAGAGTGATGAATTCTCGGAGCGTGTCTTTTGTGCTGTCCGAAAAATCGTCCTGTTCCTTTACGACCAAGTTTGAAAGCGTAAAAAGTTCATCTTCCTGTTCGTCCGGAATTTCGATGAGTGACTGCATTGCGTCCCAAAGCGAGCAGGAATTTGCCCTTGCGAGGATGTTTAGCTTTTCGATTGTGGTGCGACCGATTCCTCGGCGTGGCGTGTTGATTATGCGCAGGAGGTTTACGTCATCGTCGTGGTTTGCGATTACGCGGAGGTAGGAGATTATGTCTTTGATTTCTTTTCGCTGGAAGAATGATGTTCCGCCGCTCATCGTGTACGGAATGTTTTCTTCGAGAAAGGCTTCTTCGATTGCCCGTGACTGGGTGTTTGCTCGCATGAGAACGCAGAAATCGTCGTATTTTCGTCTGTCCGTAACGCAGATTGACTGAATCGATTCGACGATAAAATCTGCTTCGGCAGCTTCGTTTTCCGGCATGTAGATTTCGATTGGCTTTCCTTCTCCGTTGCCGCTCCAGAGTTCCTTGTCCTTGCGGTTCGTGTTGTTTTTGATGACTCCGTTTGCCGCCGCAAGAATTGTTCCGGTTGAGCGGTAGTTTTGCTCAAGACGGATTTCTTTTACGTTCTTAAAGTCTTTTTCAAAATTGATGATGTTTTCGTAGTCTGCTCCACGCCACGAGTAGATTGACTGGTCATCGTCGCCAACGACAGCGATGTTGTCTTCCGCCAGAAGGCGCATGAATTCGTATTGCTGGTGGCTCGTGTCCTGAAATTCATCGACCATTATATATTTGTAGCGGTCACGGTATTTTTTTAGGATTTCCGGGTGTTCCTTAAAAAGTTTTATTGGCAGCGTGATTAGGTCGTCGAAGTCCACGGCGTTGTAGAGTTTCAAGCCTTCCTGGTAGCCTTCGTAAAGCTGCTTGTACATGCTATTCTCGGCATTCCAGGTTTTGCGTCCTGTTTTTATGTCGCTTATAAGAATTCCGATTTTGTACATGTCCATTGATTCCGGGGAGTAGTGAAGTTCACGTCCGGTTTCTTTGATGAGCGCGTTGCGGTCGGTTTCGTCGTAAATCGAGAAGTTTTCGCGCCAGCCGAGCTGAGTTATGTCCTGACGGAGGATTTTTACTCCGAATGCGTGGAATGTTGATACCGTGAGGTTCTGTAATTTTTTGCCTGTAAGTTCTTTTATTCGCTCTTCCATTTCGCGAGCGGCTTTGTTCGTGAATGTGAGCGCAAGAATCGCGCTTTGCGGCACGCCCGCGTCGAGCATGTGGGCAATTCTGAATGTGATTACGCGGGTTTTTCCGCTTCCTGCGCCCGCAATAATCAAAATGGCGCCGTTGATTGTCATTACGGCTTCATATTGTTCCGGGTTCAGTTCGTTTTTCAAATCTGATAAATCTGTCATGCAATGCAGTTTATAGAATAAAGCGTAGTTTTCCTAGTATAGCAAATTTATTTGCCAGTGATAAAAATTGTCTGCCCGTGGTAAAAAAAGGAAACTCTGCAGGTTCACTCGTAACCTTCAAATCCACCTGTGCTCTGGTGGTGCGCTTAATTAAAAAAGGTACTTGTGTTTTGTGTGATTCCGACGTATTTTTAAACATATACTACATGAGGAGAAATAATATGTTACCAGTCGTTTCTGCGTTTCTTACGGTTCACAATTTTCCAGTTGAGATGAGCATTGCGAACGCAGTTAATTCAATTCTTTATGATATGAGGCTTGGTCTTAAAGACAGCGGAAAAAAATCAAGCGAAGCTATGTGCCGTACATGGGTTCTTCCACCAAAAGAGTTGCCTAAAAATCAGAGCGTACTTGTTATGGATGCAGGTGGAACAAACTTCCGTTCATGTCTCGTTAATTTTGATGCAGAAGGAAAAGTTTCTGTTTCTGATTTTAAGAAGACTAAAATGCCAGGAATTGAACGAGAACTTTCAAAAGAAGAATTTTTTAATCAGATTGCTGACAATATTGATTATTTAAAGAACAAGGCTGACCGAATCGGATTCTGTTTTAGCTACGTTATGGAAATTACCAAGGACGGAGACGGAATTCCTAAAGCTTTTGCAAAGGAAGTTAAGGCTAAGGAAGTTGTTGGAGTTCCTGTTGGAAAGAGTCTTGTGGAAGTTCTTGAAAAGCGTGGCTGGAACAAGATTAAGCGCGTTACTCTCCTGAACGACACTGCTGCGGCTCTTCTTGCTGGGGCTGCAATCAGCGGAAGTGGAGTTAAGTATTCAAGCTACATCGGTTTTATTCTCGGAACGGGAATGAACGCCGCTTACATTCAGCCGAAAGATTCTTTTGTTGATTCTGATTTTAATGAGCAGATTATCGTTTGTGAGTCTGGAATGTGCGACAAAGTTGTTCATTCTGATTTTGACATTGCATTGGACAAAAAAACGGCTTTGCCTGGCGACCATTTGCTTGAAAAGGGCTGTTCAGGACTTTATCTCGGCAAGCTCGGTTTTGAGATGTTAAATTTTGCTGCTGACAACGGACTTTTCTCTGAGGAAACTGCAAGCAAAATCCGGGAGATAAAAGAGCTTACTTTAATCGAAATGGATTCATTCCTTTATAATCCTTACAAGCCAGGTCTGATTTCTGATTTGACTTCTGATGAGAATGAAAAGCAGATTATTTATGAGCTTTTTGACGTTGCCGTTGACCGCTGCGCTCGTAATGCCGCTTCAATAATTTCTGCCTGCGCGATTCAGAGTGATGCAGGAAAGAATCCTTTGCACCCGATTTCGGTTTTGTGCAACGGAACGACTTTCTACAAAACTCACAAACTCCGTGCGCGGGTTGAAAAATATCTTGAATCTTATCTTTTTGATGAGAAAGGCATTAGCTACGAAATTGTTTCTGCTGATGATGATATTACGATTGGAACTGCCGTTGCCGGCTTGATTTAATATTCAATCTTTTTTCCGTCGGGGAACTTTGATTCCCCGGCGTTTTTTTTATCCGTTGTTTTCTGAATAATATCGCTCCAAATCTTTTAGGCACGCGATAAAAATTTCTTTTAAATCCGGGTCAAACTGTTTTCCCATGCCGTCAATCATAATCTGGTACGCTTTTTCAAAACTCATAGGTTCTTTGTAGCATCTTTTGCTTACAAGTGCGTCGTAAACGTCTGCAACGGACATGATTCTTGCCTCAATCGGAATTCCTTCGCCGATTTTTCCTCCGGCCGTGCCTTCCGGGTAGCCGAGTCCGTCCCACCGTTCATGGTGATAGCGGGCAATGTTGAATGCTGTGTTCACGAAAACTTCTTCTTCCACGTCCCGCAGTACGAGATTGACGATTTCGCCGCTGTGCTCCGCGTGGGTTTTCATCGTCTTGTATTCGTCGTTGGTGAGTTTTCCGGGCTTGCATAAAATTTTGGTGTCAATAAAAATCTTTCCCAAGTCGTGCATTGGAGCCGCCCGGATTATATCCTCTCCTTTTTTTGCAGAGATTTTTGCGAATTTTGGGTTTCCGTTTCCTGCGCGGTTCCGGCGGATTATTTCATCCACGAGGATTTTCATAACTTCGCTGGTGCGTTTTACGTGACCGCCGGTGTTTCCGTCCCGTGAGCCAATCATATCGCCGAGACTTGAAACAATTCTTTGCTGAATTTCTTTTATGTGGACTGTCTGTTCAGCAACTTCGTCGCTCAGTTCTGTCGTGAACCGTTCAAGCATCATTTTGTATTCTTCATGCTCGCGTACTTCTGAATCAACGTCCTGTGCTCCGCAAATTACTTCTGCAGGCTCGTTCCTGTGATTCCTTTTGCAGACGATAAGACATGCTCGATACCATCTTCCGCTATTTTGACCGTGCAAATCGCGTGATTTAAAATCCGCGCTAAAATTGTCAGTGTCTTTCAGTCTTTCTTTAAGCGTGTCGAGATTAAAAAAATCTCTTACTTCGCGCATGTTCTCTGGAATAAAAAATGCTTCCGGGATTTCTGAAAGAGCCTTTCGGATGCTTGTGTGTTTGAGAAAATATTCATGGAGAAGGTCGGTCGTGCGAATTTCCTGAAAACTGTCATTTTCAAGATTGGCTTTGTAAAGAATCGTGTAGATTCCTGAGACCGCCTTGATTACGCTGTTCGATTCTCGCTTTAAGTTTGAGAATGTTAAGACGAACGTGATTCTGATAATCAGAAGCATGAGCCAGACGATGAACGATGCGAGGATGACTTTTGGCTTTGTTCCCTGAAAATATCCTCGCGTCAGTTTGTAGTACATCGTGCAGTCAAAGCCGAGTTCCAGCCCTTTTTTGTGATAAAAAAATGAATCCGATTATCGTTCTTCCGGCTTCTTCGTCAAATGCCTTTATTGGAAATTCTCCAGAGATTTCGGACGGATTGTAAATTATATAGTCACCTGGCGTTAATGGAATGTAAAGGTCTTCCGCCACGTAAAAATGTTCGAGCTTAATCGCTCCGTCATTATAATTTCGTAAATCCAGTTCCTGAACGATTTCTTTTCCTTTTTGTTTTGACTTTTGGTGAATTTCGACAGTTCCGCACCAAGAATTGTTTATGTAACATTCTTTTCGAATGTTGATTCGGAGTTTCCATTCCGTGATTGGAGCGTCGCTAAAATTTTTTACCGCGCAATCATAAGTGGAGCCTGTAAAAGTGATGATTCCGTCCCTGAATTCTATATCCCGCTTGTCCCATGAATCTGCAATGCCTGCCCTTGGATAGAGCGAAACCGTACATTCTGTGTTTTCTCGTTCAGAAACGACCCGATTTTTTTCGTTAAATTTGCGTGTTTCAAAAATATGGACAGAAAAATTCACAATTCCGATAATCAGAAAAATACCAAAAATGGCAAAAATTATTAAATTGTATTTTTTATCTTTTTCCATAAAGTTTTCTCCAAAAGTTGCCTAAATATTTTACTACAGAAAATAAAAAATTTAAAAGTATTTTAGGAAAATGAATCGAAAACTTACGAATTAATTCATGATTCCTAATTTCCTCCGTCTCTGTACTATTTAAACTATTGTTATTATAATTTTTAGCCTATGAAAAAGTTTTTCCTTTGTATGATTCTTGCTGGACTTGCTGCTTTTAGTGTTTTTTGTAAATCAAAATTTTCTGTTATAAAAACTGAGTATTTCGACGTAATTTATCCTCCTGAATGTGAGATTTCTGCAAAAAAAATTGCCAGCGTGTGCGACGGTTATTATCTTGAAATTACTTCGCTTCTTTCTGAGGAACCTTATCAGCGCTTTCCTGTAACGCTTATAAAAGACGTTGAGCAGTTTAACGCGCATTTTAATCCGCTTTCTTACAACCACATCGTTATGTACGACACTTTTACCCCGGAAGGCTTGGACGTATTCGGAAAAACGATTGAGTCTGTCTTTTACCATGAGCTGACTCATGCCGTTACTCTAAACATAAAAAGTCGTAAAAACAGATTTTTATCGTGGTTTGCGGATGTTGTAAATCCTGCATATTTTTCGCTTACGATGTTCTGGCTCGAAGGCGCGACAGTTTCGTTTGAAAGCCGTAAAGGTGAGGGGCGACTCAATGACCCGTTTTTTATGCAAGATGCCTACGAATCTCTAAAAGAAGGCAAATTTCCTTCTTGGCGTGACGTTACTGGCGGTCGGGACACGTTCCCTGGTGGTTCCGACGCGTATCTTTTTGGCGGAATGTTTTCAAAATATCTTCAAGACAAATACGGAATGGAAAAGTTCGCCGAATTCTGGCATCTTGCAGGCACAGAATGTCCGCTTTCATTTGTTGCGGGGCTTTTTAAAAAAACGTACGGACTTCCACTGACGGATGCCTGGCTTGATTTTAAGGCAGCTCTCGAAGAAAAACTTTCAAAATCAACATCGGCTCCGCTTTTGGAAAAAACTCTTCTTTCGGATAAAAATGCAGTCGTAAGAACTTTTGACGTTCACACGAGTTTTAGGCTGGGGGATGAGACAAAAATAATCTGGTACGATTCAAAATCCGCTGCGATTTACATGAAGTCTGGCAAAAAGACAAAAAAACTGCTTTCGATTACCGGAGTTTCAAGCATAAAATTTTCAGATGACGGAGAATATATCGCAGTTTCTCGTTACGTTCTTCGGAACTCAACAAAAGCCGAAATCGGGATTTTTGACATCGCTAACTCAAAGTACCACAATTTGGGAATGAGCGCGAAGCGTGACGCCAGCGTTGTGCGCTCGTTAAACGGATTTGACGTTTATGCTGTTGAAGTAAATTCAAACCCGATTCAGCTTTTGCATTTTAGGTATGACGAAAAATTCCACAGGCTCGAAGATGCCGAACCGATAACGCTTGGCGCGGACGAAGTGCCTTATTCAGTCTTGTCGTTTACTTATGACGGAAAAATTCAGCACGCCGCAATCATAAAAACTGGTCTCAATTGGAAAATCCGGCTTTTTGATGATTCAAAAAAAATCGCGGAATATGATTTTGGAAAGAAAATCATTCACAATCTGCACATGAACTTTGCCGACGCTTATAAGATAATTTTTTCGTTTGCGTGGGCGGACATGGGGCCATTTCAGTCTGGCGAATCCGAAAATCAGATTTTTTCGAGAATCGGGCTTTTTTCTGTAAAAACTGATGATTTTAGTGCTGAGTTCCTGGCGCAGCAAATCGACTCGTTTGAGAATCTTGGCGGAATTACGGATGTTTGCTTTGATATGGAAAATTATTCGCCGATTTGTGTTTCTGCCGAATATGAATCGAATCCGCTTTGCACGGTAAAAATTGATTCTGCACTTATGCGCGCCTCAAAAGAATTTGGTCCCGTAACCTTTGAGGCTTCCGGGCCTTCACAGGAATTTGGCAATGCTTCGGCGGATTCTAAAGACTCTCTTTTAGCCCAAAAAGATTTTTCCGAAAAACCGTTCAACGTTCTTCCTTACTACCTAAAAGGAATCAGAATCCCATTTGGCTTGGTTTCTCGCACGGATTTGTCTTTTGCAACACTTTCTACTGCATTGCTTGGGGCCTCGTACATCGGCACGGACACACTTGGTGACCATCTTGTAGGCCTTTCGGCTGGCTTTGACCCGTTTTCTAACTCTTTGGGCTTTTGGGGGCGTTTTTCGGGCGGAGGCTCGGCTTTTACAGGCGGAAGCAATTCTCTCTCGTATAATTTGGCTGGCAACGTGCTTTTTGACGGTTCTTCGTTCTTGCAGACGAGCGACAGTTTTTCGATGAGCTATGTTTTGTGGCGGGGGCTTGTAAGTTCCGTTTCGCTCAGTTTGGAAGAATATTTCTTTTACGGCGAGGAAGACGAGGAATACGAAGTTGACAGCGACTCTGTTAAGGCTGGAATTATGAAAGGCTCAGAATACACGATGGGCGGAACTCATTCCAAAACCGATTTTGTGTTGAGTTTTTCTAATATTCATAAATCTTCTCCAAAAAACTTTCAGTACGCAGGATTTTCGTTCAGTCTGTTCTTGTCTTCTGAATACAAAAATGTGCACTATGATTTTTCTGATGACAAAAAAATCGAGTCCGAGAAAAACTACTTGAATGCGGGAGCGAGTTTGCTCGTGCGGATTCCGGGCATTTCTCAAATCGGGCTTTTTCCGCTTAGCTTAAAGGCAACGCTCTTTCCGTCATCAGATTACTTTGCCTCATTCTCTGCCGGCGTTGTGTTGTGGTCGTGGGAAATTCAAAAAGGCGTTCCTGCAGCATCAATATTTTTGAATCGATTTACGCTTCAGGCATCTTACACTGGAAATTTTGACTACTATTCGAATGGAAAAAAAGACTTTTTTGCTGTAAAAAAGAGCTTGGACATTGCGAAAGATCTTTCAAAAGATGATTATTCCGATTCCCTTGCCCTCGGAGCCTTTTTTACGTTTGGCCCGAATGCGTCCGTTGCCACAGGTTCTTTAAGCTGGAATCTTGGCGGAAAAATCGAGTTCTGTCCAAATCCAAAAGATGATAAAAGATTGAAAGGTGGTTTGCTTTTTGGATTAAATTATTAGTTTTTCTTAATTTAAGCTAACATTTTTGGAAGATTCCACCGACAATAAAGGGTAATAGAAATTTTTCTTGAAATTTAATAAAATAGTTATTCATATAGGGGAATGTTATGGCTAGAGGTAAAGGCGGACTTGGAAAGTCAATCGCATTGTTTATTCTTATATTGATTTTAATATTCGGCGGTCTTTTGTGGTTCGACTACCTTGGTGTAATAAAGGCTAAGAGGCTTTTTGCCCCTGTTTATAAACTTTTTGGTCTTGAACCTCAGACTTCTATAACAGCCACAAGTTCAAAACCTTATACTGCTGACCTTGAAGACGACAGGCTTGCAAAACGTCTTGAAGCACTTGACATTCGGACTGAAGAACTTGACAAGCGTGAGACTGACATTGCCACTGTTGAAGACCAGAACGAGGCGATTGCAAAAGAACTTGACGAGCGCAAAAAGTCACAGGATGAACGCGAGAAGACTTTTGAAAATCAGGTCAAACGCTATGACGACAGAGATAAGAATATAGAAAAGATTTCGTCTTATTTGTCTAGTATGCCTCCAAAAACTGCGGTAGACCAGCTTGTTGCCATGGACGATCAGGACGTAATCGACATTCTTAGAAAGACTGACGAGATTGCCGAGGCGACACGAACCGTTTCAATGACTTCAACCTGGCTTATGTATATGCCGGCTGAGCGGGCTGCAATCATAAACCAAAAAATGTCTAACAAGCCTGCAAGCCTTGACTAAAATGATTTTTTGACGACTGAGATTTCTTAAAGATTTCTCAGTTTTTTTTTGCCTTTTAAAACTTCGCTCACTTCCTGCAGAAGTTGGGAATTTATCTCTAAATAAGTTGTTCTAGTTCTCCGATATAAATATAGTAGCATTTTAAAACGTTAAATAATTCGGGGGCGCACCGTGAATTCCATTCAACAAACATACACTGAGCAGATTTTGCCGCAGATGCAGACTCAGGATATTTCAAAGAACTACAAGAGTGGTGATTTGTCTTTTGCAGATGCACTTCGTGTTGCTCAATCTGAATCCTCAAACAAAAATATTGAAAATTCTTCTGATAAGGTTTGTCAGAAAAACGAAAACAATAATTCTGATTCAGTTGCAAAAAACGCTTCAGAAAATAATGTTGCCGAAAAATCTGGCGAGCAGACTGAAAAAGTCGCTGAGCAGTCTAAAAAGCCAGCAGATTCTGATAAAGTCTCAAAAAAAGATACTGATTCTAAAAGCAAAAAATTGGATGACGAAAAGAAGAATTCTCTTAAAAAAGACTTGTCAGCCGATGAAATTGAATTGTCTCTTTCTGTAATTGAAAAAGCAAACGTTGATGCAAAAATCGTGAATGCCAACAATTTTGAAAATGTTGATTCTGAAAATTTAATGATTCTTGCTGATGGCGAGGCTCTTAATGATGATTTTGAGCTTACTCCAGAAAAACTTTCGTTTCTTATGCAAGTTGACCGCGGAGATTCAGACGATTCTGAACTTGATGAAAAACTTGCTTCGCTCATTAAAAATCTCAAAGACATCAATGATTTGAATAACAATGCGCTTTCGCCAGAAGAAAATTTAAAGAACGCGCAGGATCTTTCTGTTGAAGCCCCGGAGAAATTTCTTGAGATTTCCGAAAACGCAATCGGTGCGAACTTTATTCAGAATGATTTGGAAGCAAAACTTGCCGGCGGAACGGAGAAAAATCTAAAAGCCGGCGCAAATACTGAAAAGGTTGAGAAAAAATCTTCTGCAAAACTTGCAGTGCATGATTTGAGGCTCAACAAACTTTCTGAGTCTGGTCTTTCGCAGGATAAGGTCGTTCAGAAGACAGCTTCTAAAAATGAATTAAAACTCGCCGTTCAGGAAAACGCAGATTCTAACATTCAGATGACGATGGAACTTGCGGGACGGGCAGAACAGAATATTACGTCTTCTTCAAGCCAGGCGGCTGCCGCCAATGGTTCTACATTCCAGCAGATGCTTTCGAATGCCGTTCAGGCTAACGCGCCGGAGTTCGTAAAGGCCGGAAATATCATCTTGAAGGACAACAATCAAGGTTCCATCAATTTGGTTCTTCGACCAGAAAGTCTCGGAAACGTAAAAATCAGTCTTTCGCTTTCGGACAAAGTTATTTCTGGCCAGATTACAGTGGCTTCTCGCGAGGCTTACGAGGCATTCCGCGAGAGCATCGATTCGATTAAGCAGGCATTTGCACAGAATGGCTTTGATACAGGCAATTTTGACTTGAATTTTTCAAGCCAGCAGAATTTTGCGCAGGGCGACGGAAGTCAGAATCAGGAGAATCAAAAGTTTGCTCATGCGCTTAATGCGGACCGTTCTTACGGCGAACTTGTTGCTTCTGCCGACAGCGGAGAAAGTGCGCAGAGTTCAGCTTTGTCTGAGTATTCAGTGAATATTGTTGCTTAAATCTTAAGTAACTAAAGAAAACTGCCGATTTATATTGTATACCGTTCAAATGAGAGGTTGAAAAAGTTATGGAAATCAATACACAGCTAACAGCTAATGAAAAACTACAGATTGACAATGCAGTAAATACATTCAATAAATCAATCACCGTGAATGGTCGTCAGCCAAGCCACGAACTTGGAAAGGATGATTTCTTGAAGATTTTGATTACGCAGATGTCTAATCAGGATCCGACAAATCCGCTTGAGAATACAGAATTCATTGCCCAGATGGCACAGTTCTCTTCTCTTGAGCAGATGACTAACATGGCTCAGAGCTTTGAAAAACTTTCCACACTTATCAATTCAACAGAAGCTCAGAGCACGCTCGGCAAGACTGTTGAAGTTGACCTCGGTGACACAACAGGAATGGGCGTTGTTCAGGCTGTAACCCGCGGTGCAAATCCTCAGGTTCAGGTTAACGGTATGTTGTACGATATGAATAAAGTTCGTGCTGTGTATGATGCACAGTAAAATAAATATTTAAGGTAGCATAAAATAAGAGGGTAGCGATATGATGAGATCACTTTATTCTGGTGTTTCAGGTTTGCAGAACCACCAGACACGTATGGATGTAATTGGAAACAACATTTCTAACGTGAACACAACAGGTTTTAAACGTGGACGTGTAAATTTCCAGGACATGATAAGCCAGCAGCTTTCTGGATCTGCAAAACCAACAGAAGAAAAGGGTGGTGTAAACCCTAAAGAAGTTGGTCTTGGTATGACAGTGGCAGCAATTGACACTGTATTCACACAGGGAAACCTCCAGTCAACTGGTATTTCTACTGATGTTGCGATTCAGGGTAACGGATTCTTCATCGAGAAAAACGGTGAGAATAGCTTCTACACACGTGCAGGTGCCTTTGGCGTTGATAAAAATGGTACTCTCGTAAATCCTGCAAACGGTTACAAAGTTCAGGGATGGATGGCTCGTGAGCTTAACGGCGAGATGGTTATTCAGTCTGCCGCAACTCCAACAGACATTACAATCCCGATTGGTTCTAAAGACCCAGCAAAAGCTACACAGAACGTAAACTTTGCCTGCAACTTGAACAAAAATACTCCTGAGATTCAGGAAGGTGCTAACGAGGCAGAAATCGCAAAGGGAACTTGGAATACAGAATTCAAGATTTATGACTCTTTCGGAAACTCACACTTGCTCAATGTAAACTTTACACGAGTTCCTGGTGAGCCAAACCAGTGGAGAGGTGCAGTTCAGATTGACCCTGACAATGCAGAGTTTACACAGACAAGAGTTGGAATTGGAACTACTGACGTAGGTGAGAACAGCGAATTCATCGTTCAGTTTGACAACACTGGAACTTTGCAGTCTGTTACAATTCCTGGAGTAAACCAGACTTCTAATCCAGAAGGCGAGATTGTTCTTCAGGCTTCATATAGAGTTCCTGATTCAAGAGACGGAGAGAACGGTGAGCCATATCGCCAGACTTTCAACATCAGCCTTGGTACAATCGGAAGCCAGATTAACACTGTAACTCAGAGTGCTTCTCAGAGTTCAACAAAGGCTTTCTATCAGGACGGATATACAATGGGTTATCTTGAGAGATTCCAGATTGACTCAACTGGTACAATCACAGGAATTTACTCAAACGGAACAAACCGAACAATCGCTCAGCTCGCTTTGGCTACATTTACGAACCAGGGTGGTCTTGAAAAATCTGGTGATACAAACTTCAAAGAGAGCATCAACTCTGGTATTGCAAATATTGGTGTGAGCGGTGTTGCCGGAAAAGGTAGCCTTCTTGCAGGTGCTTTGGAGATGTCAAACGTTGACCTTACAGAGCAGTTTACGGACATGATTGTAACTCAGCGTGGATTCCAATCTAACGCTAAGACAATTCAGACTGCCGATACATTGCTTGAAACTGTATTGTCACTCAAACGATAGTGATTGATGGAGATGCCTGAAATATCTGCGGCTTCTTTTGAAGCCGCAGGCGGCAGAAAACTGAAAAATTACAGATGACTGAATGAAAGAGTTGCCTTTAAAATCAGTTTTTGTATACTTTTTCAGACATCTTCTTGATAATTTAGGATTATAGAGCAAAATTGAAAATCTATTAAAGTTTTTCTTTTGTCTTCATCATAATTACCTCCTCCTTAAAAAAATTATTTCAAAATCGTTAAGACCTGCTGTTTTCTCCCGCAGGTCTTTTTTTGTTTGGTTATGAGCAGATTTATTTCAACTTCTGAATTTTACAAGAAAATCTTTGGTGGCAAGGTTTACAAAATTGCCCTTGATGCAGGTTGCACTTGCCCGAATCGCGACGGTTCAAAAGGCTGGGGCGGATGTATTTTTTGCAGCGAGCGCGGTTCTGGCGATTTTATTCCTTCTGGCGAGAATTCAATCAAAAATCAGATTGAAAAGGCGAAACTTTTGGTTCACTCAAAATTGCGTGGGCGAGGGGGCAAGAATGATGGAAAGTACATCGTATATTTTCAGAATTTTACTTCGACTTATGGAAATTATTGGGAACTCATAAAAAAATATGATGAAGCTTTGGCACAGCCTGACATTGTTGGGCTTGCGATTGGAACGCGTCCGGATTGCCTCGGAGATGAAATTCTTGAATATCTTTCGGCTAAGAGCGAGCATTTTTTTGTTCAGCTTGAGCTTGGCTTACAAACTTCGAACGAGTTGACTGGAAAAATCATAAACCGTTGTTACACGAACGAAGATTACGTTTTGGCCGTGAACAGAATCAGAAATCATGCTCCAAAAATCCATCTTGTGACGCACGTGATTTTTGGTTTGCCAGGCGAAACGCACGATGACATGATGAGTACGATTCGCTTTGTGAGTGAAAAATCTCTTTTAGGTTCAAACATTTTTTGTCCGTCTGGAATCAAAATTACGGTTTTGTACGTGGTAAAAAATACTGTGCTTGCAAAAATGTACGAGAACGGTGAATTTGACTGCCTTGAAAAATCAGAATATTATGAGCTTTTAAAAACCGCCCTAAAAATTCTTCCCAGTGGCACCGTGATTCATAGATTGACTGGCGACCCGCCAAAATCAATTTTAATTGCTCCTGCTTGGACAACCGACAAAAAGCGTGTGATGAACGAAATCCGTAAAATAATGAGTCTGTAAAATCGTTTTTTAATATTCTTCTAAAATCTTAAAATTTCCTTGACTTTTTAACGGGGGGGGTAAAATAGTCTTAAATCTTATAAAAATACTGTCTTTACGGATTTAACGAGGAGGATTTTATGAAGAAATTTGCAAAGCCAATAGTTGTTATTCTTTGTCTGCTTTTTGTGGCAATTTACACTGGCTGCCAGACGGAAATGGCTCTGGAGAATTCTGAAAAGCCTATGGAATTGCCCAGTGATTTTTCAGTTCCTGATATGGAATTTATCGGGTTCAAAGGAAATGGTAATTTCGGCCAGTTGACGAATAAAGATATAGAGGGAATCTTAAAAACAAAGGCATTCAGCCGAATGGGAGGAGACCTTCAGAATGCGGGAATCGCAGTTGACCAACGTGAAGCGTATTTTGGAATTTATTCTCTGCAGGAAATCGAGACTTATAAAAATACAAAAAGGTATGTCACTTTTGTTGATATGAGCGATTTTTCATTGACTTACAAAGATAATTATATGTCTGGTTCAAGAGTTGCTGGTCAAGTTCTTACAGGATTGGTAATTACGGCTCCAATCGGTGTAATTTTATGGGCTCAGCCATACAAAACAGAGCTTCATCTTGAAGCAACTTGCAAAATTATAGTTTATGATGCACAGACAAAAACTGTAAAAGGAACTCGCAATGTTTACGTAAATAGGTCTGACACATATAAAGGTATTTGGTGGAAAACAAGCCAGGCTGGCAAAGAGAAAATCTATAACAATTATGGAACAGTCCTCGCAAACGAAATCTTGAAGGAATATTCTGGTATAAAGAAAACATTGGGATTATAATAGATACAATCTTACGAAGGCGGGGGCTTATCCCGCCTTTTTTGTTGATTTTTTTATTGAACCGTTCTGATTATAAAGATTTAGAAAAAATATAAAATGCCTAACAATCACTTTTTAACGGAGTTTGGGCGGTTTGAAAAATGAAAAAAACTTTTCTTCTATTATTAATTACTATATTTTGTTTTCCCTTGGTTGCTTTGGAGATATGGAGTCCTGAAGTTGCAGCCAACTTGAAACCTGAATCTATAAAAAAAGATGAAAAAATAATCCGTTCTGCAATCAAGTTTATTAAAAAGAATGATTTTTCGGATTCAAAAATCAGAGGATACCTTGAAAAAAACGGGTCGAAAATTCAACCTCAGAACCGGGGATTTGGTTTACAAAAGTATTCCGGCGTTTTTTCCGACGGTTATGTACGCTTTGCTTTTGATTATATTTCTTATGAGAATGAACCTTGTAAACTTACTTTTTACATAAAGGATGTTGATTGGAAGTTAGTAGAAAATCATCTTGATAAAAAAGTTGTAAAAGATTTTTTGCGTGTTTTTAGAAAAAAAGAAACCAATTATTCTTTTGAGCCGGTTTTTATTTACAGCGCAGAATTTGAGTTCCCCGATAATTATGCAAGGTTTTCTGAGCACAAAAGGGCACTTGTTGGAAGTCTGCATGAGCTTTCAATTCCAAAAGAATATCAGAAATATTACGATTTTCTATTTTCTGCAGAGACGGAATCTGCTTACGGATATTCCGGCGGGGTTGCCCCACAAAAAACTGACGGGCGTTGTGCGATGGAAAAGCTTTTAGAATTAAAAGATAAACGTGTGTTTATCAATATTTTAAAAGGCGATAATCCGTGCGGAAGAATTTATGCCGCAGAAGGTTTGTTACGTCTTGAAAACAGTACGGAAAATGTAAAAATCATAAATGATATTTTTGCGCCGCTAATTAGCGAGGGGATAACGTATAAAACTATTGACGGCTGTATTATTTTCGAACTGAAATATCCTTTTTATGAATATGATGCGAAGTTAGCTTTCCCGGAGATTAAACAATTTATTCCGCCTGTTTATAATGAAGACTGGAAAGAATTAGAATTCGAATTAGATTGGGATAAAATAGAATAAATCGTCTTTTAAGGAATTTAAAATGAAGATATCTAATAGAAAAACTCTGATTCTCACCCTGCTGGTTTTACTCGTGCCGCTTCAAGTTTTTGCCGGAAGTTTTTATACGGCAACTTTATATCCGAAAGAAAATACGGAAGATGTAAAATCGATTTTGCAGGGAAAAAACTTTTTTATCTGTTCAAAAGCCGGGGATTACAATCTTGTTACCGAAGAAAAAATGGATGAGCAGAATTCGGCTGTCATATTGGATTTTGTAAAAAAGATTTCCTTAAAAACTGAAAAACCTGTTGTTTCCTATATAATTCACGACAGTGACGTTCTTTGGTTTGTGATTTATAAAAACGGTAAGCAGATTTTTGTCCTGGACAACTCAGCCGAATACTTTTCCGGCGGAAATTTCGTTCTGAAAGGCAAAGACGAGGTTCATCCGTTATTTAAGATAAATAAAAAACAATGGAAAACCGAAATCTCAAAAGAAAAATTCAGAGAATGTGTTTTTGCCGATGAATATCTCATAAAAATTCTGGATATCCTTAATCTTCCAAATTGGGTCGAAGGCATTGGATATTCATATTTGTCAAACGATGAAAAGTTTGTTTTGCACTTAAAAGAACGTGGAATAATTATCGAAAGGTATTAAAATTAAAACATGAAAAGATTATTTATTTTTATTGCAAGTTTGGTTTTAGTTTCGGCTGTTTTAACTTCTTGTTCCGATTACAACGTGTTCAGGGATGTGGCTTTGGGAAGCGATATGGAAAGCGTGGAAAATGTCCTTAAGCAAAACAGCGTGAAGTATAAAACTTATCCTGCCGCTCCAATGCTGGATATTGACGTTGAAAATCCTGAAGAAATTGCGGATGCACTTATGAATGAAAGTGCAGGTTTTCTTGGCGACATGCTTTACAAGGAATCGATTTATTATGTGCAGAATATTTCAGGTATTCGTTTTGAGTCGCAAATATTCTTTTTTGACGAAAAATGCACAAACGTAAGCCTTAACTGGCATGTAAAAAGCAATCCTTCAGTGAGAAACGGTTATTTGGCTTCGGAAAAATTGCGGGCATATATCAGCCAGCAGTATCCGGACAAAAAATTTGAATCTGGGAAAGACAAATTCAACAAAGAAAAATATGTAATGCAAATTTCAGATACAGTTTCAATCACAATTACTGCTGATACCGACACTCTTTCCTGCGAAATGGAAGATTCAGTTTTACAAGCACCATGCAACGAGCTGAAAGAAAAAGTAAATGAAATCTGCCATTATTATTCAAAGTAAAAAATAAAATAAATGAGAAAAATCCAAAGGCATTCCGAAGTCGACCGCTCTCGTTGTTGAGGTCGAGTTGATTTGGAATCTTTGTTCAATTTATATGCGGATGATTTTAAATCAGTATGCATTTGAAACGATTTGATGTTCTGCATTTTGGGAAGAAATAGAGACCGCATTTGGTGCTGCTAGAGAAATTAGTATGAAAAAAATATTTTTACTCAATGCGAGTGGTATAAAGCTACGGACAGCTTTGACGAAGACAATTTTTCCGACAGGGAAAAAGTTTATTTGGCACTCATAAAGCAGGCAGGGCAGATTGCAAAGTAGCAATTCGGTCGAGCTTGACGCAGTTTAACTTTGTAGATATGAAAAATAGCAAAAAGAGTGTATTTGTATTATATTTATATTTGTAAACACTATTGGAGGTTCATTATGGCAACGGCCATAAGACTTTTTCTGCGGCAGGCAATAAATCAACAGAAAATACCTTTTGATATCGTGTCTCCAAAATATAATTTTTTCGGATGAAATGTTAGCTGCAATTGATGAAGCGCGTAGAATAAGCAAAGATTCATCAATAAAATCATAGTCAACTGCAAAAGAACTTTTTGAGGATTGCGAATAATAAAATGTATTTTAAAGAAAACTTCGTAATTCAAGGCAAGTTAATCTCTTGCTGTTAAAACTTATAGAGGTAAAAAAATGAAAAAAAGACTTTTTGGATTATTGGTAACTTTGATTGCATCACTTGCATATTCTCAATCAGATTTTTCAGTAAAAGATTTTGAAAATGCAATTGTGGAAGTTGTTGGTTTTAAGAAAACTAAGCTGAACAAGAACTTTATCTGGAAAAAAGGAAGAAGTTCCGCTTTAACCGAAAAAGGCACGCCTGCTGGAAAATACGAAATTAATAATCTTCACGACGGGGAGTCATCTACAGCGTGGGTTGAAGGAAAAACCGACGACGGAATTGGCGAGTGGGTTATTATTCCTGTTGAAAACTGGGAAGAAAATCTAAATTACGTGTATGAATACTCTTATAATAATATAAAGAAATTTAACGTTGTTCTTGATGTCTGGAACGGATATCAGGAAACTCTTGATTTATATAAAAAGAATAACAGAGTAAAAGATGCGGAAATAACAATTTATGCAGTTCCATATTGTACGAGCATGGAAGGAGAGAGCGAACTTGAAGGTGCGCCTGAAATCGTGCTTCAAAAAGACGTTCAGTTCTCAGATGAAATTGTTGAAAATCCAATATATATAAACTGGTCGTGCCATGAATTCAGCTTTGAATTACCAGAAGAATATAAAACCAAATATTATGAATATGAATTTTATGTGAGGTGCAAAATAAAATCCGTCTACAAAGGAACAAAATATAGCGACACATGCATTTCAGAATTAAAAGCAAAACTTGTTAAAGAATTATAAGGTTTTCAGAACTCAAATATTCGGCTGGCAGAATTATTGTAGTTGGTGTTATTTTTGTTAAAAAAACACAGAAAACGCCAAAGGAAAAAATTAAGCTTGCAAAACAGCGTTTGACACCGTGAAGGAGTTTTGATTTTAACTTGTAAAATCTTTTACAACTGATTGATTTGATAAACGAAAATTCTGATGAATGGGGAAGTAAAAAATGACGGTACGGAAAATTAAACGCGAATTTATGAAGCAGGCAAAAATTGGAAACGGCCGAGCATATTTTATTTTCAAAGAGAATCCAAAAATTGACTTTACGAAGCAGATTGTAGACCTTGCTGTTCACAATTACGGTTTTGACCCTCAAATTGAAGGCGACCGCGCCGATTATGCGCTTCAGTTTATCCGCGAGCTTGAAGAAAAACAACGTCAGAAAGTTTTTGCGGAAATAAAAAAGCAGCTTTTAGAAATTAAAATTGACTGGGATTGGGATGTTGATCAGCTTTTTAAGATTGCAGCTCTTCTCTCAAAAGAATACGACAGCGAATTTGGCGAAATACTCCGCAAACGGTTTGATACCTGTTCCCGCGACGAACTCTGGCAGTTCCCGAAAGATTCCATTCTTATGCTTGACGGCTTTGACGGAATGGTTCGCCTTGCCCACAGAATCGGGAAAATCCTTTTATCCGGTGATGAATGGTATGAGGACGACAGCAATATGTGTTGTGTTCCCGGCATGAAGCGTGACGAAGTTAAGGAACAGCTGACCGAGCTTTCAAAAAATGACAGCGACATAAAGGCATATCTTGATGCAGTAAACAAAGACGA
Organism: Treponema zioleckii; assembly: GCF_014737315.1. Lineage (GTDB taxonomy): Bacteria > Spirochaetota > Spirochaetia > Treponematales > Treponemataceae > Treponema_D > Treponema_D zioleckii. Next base: position 60,847 of record NZ_JPUF01000004.1, read on the forward strand.
GGCCAGAAAACCCTCGGAAACATGGGAAAGATATAAAACCCATGCTTTTGAAGTTGCAAAAGAAGCCATTGCCAATAAAAAGATGGTTCCGTGGAGAGCTTGCATGAATCTTTCGCATGAAGAAGTTTGCTATTTTGCAGATGAATTTAAAAAAGCACGGACGCAGAAAGAAAAACTGCTTTATCTTGATATTTTTAGCGTAAAGCACAGTCGCTACCCTTACAGCGAGCAGGATTTAATCGACGAATTTTCTCTGCGTAAAAATTCTTGGTTCAATGAAAGGCTTGTTGACTGCCTTGACTATTTTTCTTCTGACAAAATTCGTGCGATTGCGCAAAAAGCCCTTGATTCAGATCAATACAGTTATTTTTATTTGCAGCTGCTCATAAACAATTACCGCGAAGGCGATGCTGTAAAAATCGTCAGGAAAATAAAGCGCACAAAAGACGAAGTAAAATTTCACTATGCTGTAGGCACAGTCCAATGTATTTACGAAAAGAACATTACAAAAGAATGCCTTGAACCGCTTTTGCTTGCATACAAAACAAGGTGCGGTCATTGCCGTCATGGAATTGTTGAGATTATGGAAACTGCCGATGTTTTAAGCAAAGAAATCCGTGCGGAATTCCAGCACGATTCGGCGTATCTTTATGACAAACGGGTTAGTAAAGAGTAAATTGATTTTATAAAAAACGGAAGTAAAAAATGAAAAAACTGATTTTGATTTTTACAATGATTTTTGTGGGTGTTTCTGCGTTTGCCGGAGCTCACTATTCGTTTAATCTTGAATATCGTGAGGAGCAGAAGACAAATTATACGGTTTCACGATGTTGGGCAATAATTACGTGCAACGATGAAAACTGGGAATTAAGGCTTCCGCATACTGAATCTGACATACGTTTTTTTGGTGAGCCGAAGTTTGAGCAGACAGCCGAAGGTTTTTGCATTAAGTACAACTGGGGCGGCGGAAAGTGGGACACTGAAGATACTTTTTTCTTTACGTTCTATCCGTATGAAAACGATCCGGTTTTGTACAAGGTGCAAAGCAATTGGAAAGTATACGGAAGCATCGGGAACGACGATATCGGTGTTGTCTCCCAGGGGGATGATGAATTTTACATTGAGCCGGCCATAAAAATCAGCAGGCTTGGCGCGGAAAAAATGGAGCGGCTTTCCGGCGGTGGCTACAATTCTCTGCCAAAAGTCACCTGCCAAGATTCAGATTATGACAAACCGATTAAAGACAAAATCATGCACCTTGAAGTTCGCAAAGATGGCAAACTCATTCAGAATCTGGAATACGTTTACGGCGAAAATCCGCACGGGCTGTTCGGAATAGGAGAGCGTTTTGAGCCAAAATCTATCGGGATTTCAAAAAAGCACTTTGAACTTGTAGATTTGAACTTTGACGGCTATGACGACATTCTGATTTTTGCAGGCTGCACAGAAAATGAACATCAATATTATGACGCATATCTTTGGAACAAGCGCGATGAACGGTATGATTTTAATCCTTCGTGCTGGGAAGGTATTTGCCCGGCTGACGTAAAATGCAATGAAATCGACAGAGTTTTATACACGAGAGGCTTAACCGGCAATTTTTCGCATTACATTTACGAATACGATGAAGAAAATGAAAAATACATAAAAACAGGAAGCCTTTATTATAATTCAGTCTTGCATTTGTATTCCGAAAATGAAAAATATTCCGATGCCTTTACCGACTGGGACTTAAAAGACCCGGCTGTAATTCCGTTTGAAAAACTTCCGGAGCGGTGGAAGCGTGCACTGATTTTTGCAGGCTGCACAGGTGAAGACAAAGGAGAATAAAAAATGAAAAAACTGATTTTGATTTTCATGCTGATTCTTGTTTGCGGGGCATCGGCTTTTGCAAATGACATTTCCTTTTTTAGGACTGACGGAACCCTTCTTCCCGCTGTAAAAGAAGACGACTTCATGATTCTTTGGAATCAAGGAGATAAAAAATATAATTTAACAAATCAGTATTATTGGTATCCGTTAATTGAAAAGCCAATAAAAGAACCTATTATTTCTTATTGCACAACTGAATTAATCAACTCAAAATATAAAAAAATATTAGAGCAGAAAATACAAAAATTAAATATTTTGCTGTATGAAAAATTGGAATACGAAGTTGATGGCAGCAGATATTATGTAATGGAATCAAAAGAATTTGATTTAGACCGATACTCTGAAGATTATTTCTTTACAGGCGATTTGTCTGGTTTAATTTATTTTTCGCATGAAAATACAATCAGTTTTGCAGGTGAGACTTTTATAAATATGATAAATGACTTGAATATTCCTCTGCCCAGATTGGAAAATATATAAATTGCACTGAAATCCTTACTTGAATATGTTGACGTTTTCACATTCTAAAACTATGTTGATGCAAATGTAAAATTATATGTGCTTAAAATCCTATTTTGTGTTTTAAAGAATTATAAGTTTTTTAAGGGGATGACGGAAATTTGTTTGAGCGAATTAAAAATGATTTTAACGGAATTGTTTATGAAAAAAATATTTTTGCTGATTGCGGTTTTTGTTCTTGCACAGAATGTTTTTTCTCAGGGAAAAATCAGGAATTATTCTGAGACGACGGCATTCATCAAAAATCTTGATTCAAACTTCACGGTAAAAGAACTGGATACGGTTGAATATAAAAATACTTAAAAAAGGAAAATAAAAATGAAATCATTAAGAAAAAAAGCTTTGATTGCAAGTTTAATTGAATTTTTTGTCTTTTCATTTGTCAGTTTTTCATTGGTGCTGATGCTTTTTCATGCTGGAATTTTGGCATTCCCTGTAATTGCATTCATGTGGACTTTTTGGGGATTCAATGTCTTTACATTTTTTGTGGGAATCAGAATTAAATGGATTTATAAGATTTCTTTTGCAGTTTTAAATTTTCTAGTTATATCGCTTTCCATCGCTTTTTTAATAAATTCCTCAGAATCTGTCAGGAACAACACGTTTTATATCGCTGCATTGGTAATTTCCATTCTAACTGGAATTCTGTATTTGCTACTATCAGTATTTTTTGTAAAAAATTATTGGAAGCCAGCAAAAAACGAGGTCTTACGGCTTTTTGGAAAAATCCCGCCAGAGTCGCTGTTTGATGACTGCAAAACAAAGTACCCTGTATTGCTTGTTCACGGAACTGGATTTCGGGACAGAAAACTTTTTAATTATTGGGGGACGATTCCAGAAATTCTTGAGGAGCATGGCTCTGCTATATTTTACAGCGGGCATGACGCTTGGGCGAATATTGAAAATGCCGCAAATCAAATTGCAAGCAGCCTAAAAATCGTTCTTGAAAAGACCGGTTCTGAAAAAGTTAATGTAATAGCCCATTCCAAAGGCGGAATTGATGTTCGGTATGCAATTGCAAAACTTGGTCTTTCGGATAAGATTGCTTCTCTTACGATGATAAGTTCGCCGAATCATGGTTTAAAAACTATGGATTCTCTCTATTCAATTTTGGGAAACAGATTTTTTAAATTCTGCGCCTTTTTTGTAAATCTTTGGTTCAGAATTCTCGGAGACAAAAAGCCTGATTTTTTTGAAACGACACAGCAGTTCCGCGCATCTTTTATGGAGCGTTTCAATAAAGAAATTGTGGATTTTCCTTCTATTATATATCAATCTTTTGCCGGAAAAATGAAAAATCCGTTCAGCGACATTTTTATGTGGCTCTTGAATTTTGTGATCAGTTTTTCTGATGGAGCAAATGACGGGCTTGTTTCGGTGGAATCGGCACAATGGGGAAAATTCCGTGGTACAATTGAGGGGCGGGGATTTTTCGGTATTTCTCACCCGCATGAAGTTGACGGCTATCGCACAAATCCTGAAATAAAAGAAAGTGAAAATTTGCCTGCCGGCTCAAAAACGATTAGGGATTTTTATATCGGTCTTGTCCGTGAACTAAAAGACATGGGACTTTGATAAAGTTTGCGCAATCTTACTTTTTGCCGTGGAACAACTCTTAATAATTTGCTGGAGAAAAAAACTTTTTCATTCCACGGGCATCCGGCAAAAGCCTTGAGTTGAATTTTATTTCCTGCTAATATATGGTCAAGTAACAAGGGAGTAGCTTGCACGATGGATTTTCCATCTGCGACATTTTTTCGTCATCACGAAGAGCGCGGTAAGTGTGACTTACAGCTTTTCCGGAATATGTTCTAAGAAGCGAGACTTTTACTGCAACTTAATGGATTATCCATTTTTTATGTTTGCAGGAAAAGCCTCGCTTTTTTTGTAGACATACCGGAGGCATTATGCTTTTTTTGAATTTTGCGGTTTTACTCATCGCATTTGTTGCACTTGTAAAAGGCGCGGACTTTTTTGTTGACGGAAGTTCCGCTCTTGCAAAAATTTTTAAGATTCCGAGTGTCATTATCGGACTTACGGTTGTTGCGTTCGGTACGAGTTTGCCGGAACTAGCTGTTAGCACGGTCGCCGCTTTTGATGGCGCGAGTGAAATTGCTCTTTCCAATGTAGTCGGCTCTAACATTTTCAATCTGCTTGTAGTTCTGGGAGTTTGTGCCGCAATTCATCCAGTTCCTGTTGATGGAGCTATTCTTAAACGCGATTTTCCGCTTTCAATTATTTCTTCTATTTTAGTTTTCGTAATTTCTTCTTTTTCCTCTGTTTTTTGCAATGACTTTTTTAGATTAAAAATGAATGACAATGCAGGTTTTGTTCATAGAACGCTTGCAATCATTTTGCTTCTTGTTTTTGTGTTTTATATCGTGCATCTTGTGGTTGAAACTCGCAAAAATCCTACCAAAGATGAGAATGACAATTCCCTAATTCCGCTTTGGAAAACTTGTCTGTTCATTCTAGTCGGTCTCGCTCTGATTATCGCTGGCGGAAAAGGCGTTGTTTATTCATCTCAGGCTATTGCCCGTGCATTCGGAATGAGCGAAACTTTAATCGGGCTTACAATCGTTGCAATCGGAACTTCGCTTCCAGAATTGGTCACTTCTGTTGTGGCCGCACGGAAGGGCGAAACTTCACTTGCCGTGGGAAACGTAGTCGGCTCGAATATTTTTAATTTGCTTTTTATCCTTGGCGTTTCGGCTGCAATCAAACCGATTTCCGTAAACGTGGCTTCCGTTTATGATATGGCAATATTGGTTTTTGTGACGATTATTTCATGGATTTTCTCGCTCTCAAAAAAACAGATTGCCCGTCAGGAAGGAATCGTTATGCTTTTGTGCTATGTAGCGTCCACTGTTTTTGCAATTTTAAGATAGACTAATGATGTTTGCATTTCGCACCATTTTTTCCGTGATTGTTCTAATTAATCTATGTAAACTAAAAAACATAAAGGCACTAACAGCAAACCTTTTCCAACGTTGTGTGTCGCAGGTTCGACCCCTGCCAGTCCTTTGGACTGTAGCTCAGTTGGTAGAGCGCAATGAAAAATGTGCCTTGTTTTGGCTGAAAGATACAAACAGCAATTGAATGAGTAGCTAATTGGTTAAGCGTCAGTCCAATGGATTGAAGTCTACGGGTTCAAATCCCGTCTCGTTTGAATGTGCCCATAGCACATTGGTATCTTGCAAAACAACCATTTTGCCGTCAGTAAAATTTAAAGATTTAAACAGCAATCAATTGGTTTAAAATGGTTCGATTCCATAAAAGAATCTTGTTTGCTGGCGGCAATTTTTTTTGGAGGTAAACATGAATGCGTTGCAAGTAATTTCTAAACTTTTGAACCGCACCCAGACTGAGAACGGCGACCTTGCCTATAAATCTTCGGGTTCGGCTTGTCTTGATTTTTTCTCTTTGTGCGGTGGCATGAGAAAAAATCTTTCTGATTTGGAAAAACTTTTTGTAAAGGCTTACGCCGAAAATCCTGTACTCGCAATCAAGATTCTTTTTTACATGAGAAATATCCGCGGTGGACTTGGCGAGAGAAACAGTTTCCGGGTGCTTTTGAAGGAGCTGGCCCAATTTTATCCAGAGATGGCTAAGCAAGTGGTTTATGCAGTTCCTGAATATGGCCGCTGGGACGACCTTCTTGTTCTGTTTGAAACTCCTGTAAAGGACGAAGCAATCGCTTTGATTAAGAATCAGCTTGAAAAGGATAAAAAAGCAATTTGCGCTTCGACAAGCTCAGTGACTGACGATTCGAAAGATTATGCGAACGGAACGGTGGCTGTGAGCCTTCTTGGAAAATGGCTTCCTTCTATTAATACGTCGTCAAAAGAAAGCGTTTCCCGCGCAAAAATACTGATGTCGGCTCTTGGAATGAAGGCTGTTGAATACCGCAAGTTGTGTTCCGCACTTCGAAAGGAAATCAAAGTCATTGAAGACAACCTTCGCCGAAAAGATTACACCTTTGACTATTCAAAGCAACCGAGCCAAGCGATGCTCCGCTACAGAAAGGCTTTTCTTCGGAACGACGAGGAACGCTACAGGGATTTTTTGAGCAAAGTTGTTGAACAACGAGCAAAACTTGCCCGCGGTGAGGAAATTCCAGAAGAGGAGAGGGTAAAACTCAACACGAAAACTCTCTACCCATACCAGATTGTTGCGCCGTTTATGAACAGATGGAATGTAGCTCCGCTCACGGCAGAGCAGGAACTTCCGCTGGAAGCCAGTTGGAAGAGCCTTGAGCGCGGAATGTTTGATTCAAGGACAATCGTAGTTCGCGACGGATCTGGCTCAATGTACGGTCCGGGCGATTTTTCGCCAATCAACGTAGCAACATCGCTGGCTTTGCTTTTTGCTGAGCAACTAGGCGGCGCGTATAAAAACAGCTTTATCACTTTTAGCGCAAATCCAGAACTGATTCAGATTCCCGAAAATTGTGACACTCTAAAAAAGAAGCTGAACTTTATCAAAAAGTTCGATGACATTTCGAATACGGACATCGCAAAGGTTTACCAGCTCATTCTTGATGTGTCAAAATCGGCAAATGTTCCAAAAGAAGAAAGGATTGAGCGAATCCTGATTATTTCTGATATGGAATTTGATGCAGCGGTGACAATTTCTGGTAACGCTGCAAACGGACTAGTCAAGAGTTTAAGCGGAGCGTTTCTTGACCGTTCATATTGCTGTTCTTCTGTTGAATCTACTTTTGAGCACTATAAGAAGAAGTTTGAAGAAGCTGGCTATGAGCTTCCAGAAATCGTGTTCTGGAACGTTGCGGCCCGAAGCACGCATTTGCCGGTAACGCAGAACGAAAAAGGCGTAAAGCTTGTAAGCGGTGCGTCGGCAAATATCTTTGAGAACGTGATTTCAGGTGACTTAAAAGTGATGACTCCGTATGACTTTATGCTCCAGATGCTCGAACCGTATTCTGAGTTTGAAAAATTGAGATTGGCCTGCTAAACAAAAACTGTAAAATCAATGGGCGAATGTCGGGTTTTGATTTCTATGTGCTGGATCTGTTCGGAAGCGACAAACCGTTTTTATGCGATTTTTATTCTGGAATGTTAATTGTCCCGCAAGGCAAAATGGTAAAATATGTTCATGGCGACTATTTGTCGGAGTACGAAAAATATATTCTGATAAAAATCACCGATGGAAAAGTGATAAGCAAAGGCGAATATTCTTTGCAGGAATACAAAGACAAAAAGGACAAAGCCTTTGAACTTTTTTATAAATCAAACAAATATAACGATTGCTGGAACGGAATGAAAAGCAGTTTTGTAGAATCCATTTCGGAAGAATACAAAAAGCAATTCTAAAATCAGAAGACAGCTTTTATTTGTACGATTTCTTTGAATTCTAGTTTTTTGCCATAACAAAGGCTCATAAGAGGAATAAAAACATGTTCAACACAAAGAGAAAGATACTCGCTTTTTATGCAATCGCGTTTTTTTGGGGAAAATAAAAATGGTTTTGATATTGTTTAATTTCATCGTTTTTGTTTATTAACCTTTTTTCATTTTTTTCTTGAATTTGAATATGGCGCGCTTGCTATTTTTTTTTAATCTCTTTCTTCTTATTGTCTACGTTCTAATTTCGCTTTCCATAATTGCTTTTTTTATGCAAGAAAAGGCAAAAGCGAAAAATAGGTATTCAAATTGTTGCTTTCATTTTGGTCATTTTTTGCTCTGAGATAAATTTTAAAAATCAACATTCCAGAGAAAATAGCCCTTGTAATAAAAATGCCAATGATTAAGAAAGCTGTTTTTGAATATGAATCAACAGGAAAAATGAACGACCGTATAAGGCTTGATGATGAAAATTGTATTGCATACGAGTGGGACCCAGGATTCTTGGGCTCATGGTCTGCTGTAGTATATTCGCCTGCCAATAATCTTGATGCAGCCGTTTCCTCATACGAAGCGGGAAATTTGAATGAATTTCGGGCTTACAAAAGTTTGCTTGGCGGTTCTCTTATTAGAATCACAAAAATAGAAGATTCTTTTTATCTTTGTAATTTTAACTGACAAAAATTACCGGTGAGGGCGCTTTTGCACTGAGAAAAGCCCAATGGGAAAGGCGGAAATGTGGATATGAAAGTTCTGTCCGAAGCGGAGAGAGCTTTTCTCCGCTTCTACAAAAAACTTTACTGAGCGTCTTCTAGAAATGGAAAGTTTATCTCGCTGTTCGTTTCCTTGAGCTGCCGGTATTTCAGACGTTCAAAATCGATTCCTTCTTTTGGGGAATTTTCGTAATTGCCGGAAACAAGCTGCTTTTCGAGATTTCCACAGACATAGGCAAGAACGAAAAGCGGAGCGTATTCACTGGAAATGATTTCTTTTGGCAGGCAGCTTGAATCAATCGAGATTTTTACGGTTTCGTTTTTTGAAGCAAAGTCAATGATGTAAGAATATTTCTTTAAATTTTCCAGGGATAAATCTTTGTCTTTTTTAAAATCATTGATTTGTTTTAGAAGCTCTTTCTTTTCATTTTTGCTGATTCCAGAATTGTTCTCTGATTTTTTTAGTGATGAAAGTTCAAATTCAAATACAAAATCTTCTATTTTTCCGTCAACACCGTCGGTCTGCTCTTCATTCAGTCCAGCCCAGCCGATTTGTGCCGTTACGCTTACTTTTCCGCTTGACGGAAGTTCGGCTCCGTAAATTGCAGTCTGCATTATGATTCCTGATTTTTTATTCTTTACGATATTTTTTTTATACGGATTCTGTTCAATGAATTTGCTTGAGTCTACAAGCACGGTCTGCGGTTCAATTTTAAGTCCGAGATTTTCACTTGTGAAGGCCGCATAGCTTTTGCCGTCAATTTTAAAATCCCGCAGTTCCTGAATGTATAATTTTTTGTCATTCTTTTTTAGTTTTGTTATTTCAAAGATAAATCCCAGGCCTTCAAGTTCCTTGGATTCTCCGTTTTCTCCTTCCGCGACGGCGGATATTTTTTCGATGGAAACCGGTTCAACTTTTGTTTCCCTAGTTTTCTTTGCCTTTAGGCTTATTCCTGCTGCGCTTGCGTCAAATAATAAAATTGACATTAAAAAAATCGAGAGGCAAGATTTTAGTTTCATTTTTAAACTCCTTGAGCTTCAGTTTTAAAATCTGCGTTTATTTTATCAGATTTTTCTCTGAAAACTCAATTCTTGCCATGTTTACGGCATATTTATAGACTTTGCAGAAACTTTGCTGGTTATGGCGATTTTGCGCCGCTAAAAATAAAAAACGCCAGCACACCGTTCAGCACTGCTTGCACGGGAATCATTCGTTTTACTATAATTTTTGTTATTAAAGTTTGCGGTTTTGCAGGATAGGTAAAAAAATGGATTTGAAAAAAATAATTTCACTTGTTCTTTCATTAATAATTATGGGTATAGTAGTTTATAATACGCATGGCCGGATTAGCAAAAAGCGGTATAAAAAAATAGAAATAAATATGCTTGCGGGCTATATCAGTTATTGGGCTTTTTCTGTAATCGTGTCTTTTTCTTTTTCATTTCCGTTTATTTTTGGTAATCGGGTATCTTGGAAGTTTTGTTTTTGCTTATAAATATTTGCAGCTTCAAATGCTGCGTTTCCATGATTTGAATCATTCTGGGTGGTATTGTTTATTTGAACGCATTCCAATTCTGAATCTATATTTTTTATATGTAAAATTCACAAAAACGCGAATTTTGTTGATAAATGAATTTGATGAAAATATTGATTTTCTTAAATTCTTAAAAAAGAACCGTCTGTATCCTGAGAAAAGTTTTATAGCGCTGAATGGAATGGATTTTTTTGTTAACGGCGTAAAATTTGAATACAGAAAATACAATAATCAGATTCAATACGAAGTTTCTAAAATGAACCTTGAAGAAAATAAATTGGTGGAAGATTATTGTAAAAATAACTTGAAGCAAGTGGAAAATGCACCTAGTTATGCTGAAAATTATAAAATTTCATTTTTGGACGAAGGAAATCTTCTTGAAAAAATAAGAGACGATTTACATGCGATTGTCGCAAAAGATGGATTTGCCATAATTAATGGTGCTGAAATTTTCATACGAAAAAATTACGGACTGTATGATATCGTTTATGAAAAAAAGTTTGCTCCTAAAATAAAAGTCTTTTCTGATGTAGAAGATGATGGCTCTTATTGCTGTCAGACTTTAAGCAGAGAAGAATTGGTCTATTTTATAAAAAACTTTGTTTAGTGAAAGAAAAATGACAAAAAGAAAAATTTTAAAAACTATTTTAGTGTTTATTCTGGCTTTTTCAATATTTTTACTTTGTTTTGGCAGGGCAATACCTTCATTTATTCCAAATGGAAATAACTTTTTTTACGATACATATTACTTAAAAATGAACAAAAATCTATTTTACCGGCAAACAGTGAATAATTTTATGCTTTATGATTCAATGCAGGACAAAAGTTCAGAAAATCAGCGTAAAACGATTGTTGACAAAACTTGCAAAGCAGGAAACAGATATTACACTTATGATGAATTCCTGCAATTATGGAACGACGGAGGATACAAACTGTTCTTCAAAAATTGGGCAATAGTTTGCAGTTTGTAGAAAATCACATAAAAAAAGTTTCAGAATCCAAAAAAAATTGATTGACGAATAAAATGGAGAACATAAAATTGCTCAATAAACTATTCAAAAAAATCAACAAAACACAACTTTTATTTTTCATCGTTCTTGTGCTTGAAGCAATACGTAATGTGTTTGATTACATCAAGCTATTTTTGACGGAAAGACACATTGAAGAAGGCTCTGAAACTGTCAACATCTCAGTAAGCTATGGCTTTATTTTGATGTTGCTACATTTTGTGACAATTGCGGCTTTTATTGTGCTCTGTGCCAAGCTGCCGAAAATCAACGACAAGAAAAAACTCCAAGGCTTAAAAATTGCCGTAATTGTTTATCTTGCACTCACTTTTGCTCTTAGCTTCAACGACAGCATTGTGCTTCCGCCGTTTTTGACAGGCTGGTTTTTCTCTGCAGATTGGCAGTTTTGGGCAAAATACTTGTTTTATGGGGTTCGTCCCAAAACGACTTTTCTTTCGTATTTGCTGATTTATGCTTTGTATTGGACTGCTTGCGGCTTTTTGATTGCCGATATTCAAAATCGAATAAATGAGCAAAAAAGCGACGCTTAAGCCAAGCCTGCCCGAATTGCGCCGTCGTTCACAATCGCAATCGCTACGCTGATTTTGATTGTGGCTAAAGATGTTTGCTCCATTCCTGCGTTGGCGCTCTCTGTAATCGGGATTGCGAGCGGAGCAAAAATGCAAAACAAAAGCAAAAAGCTCAATCGAGGTGGATTTGTGATAAACATTGTTTGCCTTGCGATTTGCGCGATTGAATTGTTTTTAGCCTAGTAAGATTCCCGTGTCGGGCACGAGAAGTGTCGAAAAAATGGTAGGAAAATGAAATTTACGATTGAATCAAAACTGTTAAAAGATGAGATTTTGAAAATCATCGAACAAAACACGTCCGATTTTAGAACAAGCATCTTAAATCCAAATAATGGCGAATATTTTAACGGCAAAATTCTTGAAAACTCGTTCAAAATCAGACGCAACATTCATTACCGAAATACAGGCTTGCCAGAAGTTAACGGTTCGATTGAGAAAACAGAGAACGGCTCAAAAGTCCACATCAAAATAGCCCAACCACTTATTATCAGATTTATTAAATGGTTTTTGTTTATTGCAGTTGGCGGCATTTGCATTAATGAAGCCATCAAAGAGCATAGTTTGAGTTTACCATTTCCGTTTCTGGTTGTGGGCGTTTTGGTGTTTATCGTGCCAGAAAAAATTGAAGCAGCTTTGGCAAAATCCAAGCTCGAAGAACTCTTCGGTAAAACTGAGCGTTGATTTTAAGCTTCGTGATTCATATTGCCATGAAAAGGTTATCAATGTAGTCAATAATTACTTTGTTCTGCGGTAGCCGTAAATAATATACGTTCCGCTCTGCTCATCGTATGGAATATTATATTTTTTCAGGACGGAAAGAAAAGCCTCTGTTTCGTCAATCACTTTGTCTTTGATTAGCCGCCCCTGAACTTTTAGCAAACGAGGCCGAATCTTTATATATTCCACAGCATAAAAGGGAACGGCATAAATGTCTCCGCCCAGATAATTGTCCATGTACAAGCCCCAATCGCAGCTATTATATTCATCCTTGTCAAAATTATGCCAGTCTGTTTCCTGCTCATCCACAGATTTTATTACAAATGGCGGAAGAAACGGCAATTCGGATATACCCTTTTTTAATTCCGCCCATTTTGTATTGTTCATAACGGAACATAAACCTTCCTCTTGAATTATTTTTCTGATTTTTGCCTTGTATTTTTCAGTTTCAGCCATAAAATCTTGCATTCGTTCTTGCTCTGGTGCTGGCGTGCCCCGACACACGCTGTACTTGATTTTTATAACGATATTTTAGCACTTTCTGTAAGACTGCGCCAATGACGCGCTTTTGTAGCCGCCTGGGAAACTTTCAATTTTCTTTCTGAAGTGCAGAATTGAAATGCGTTTTCTTTGAAATCTGATATAATCGATTTTATGAAAAAATTTATTTTGACTTTTTGCTTAGTGCTTTTTGCGCTGGCAGAGACTTTTGCCGAAACGACGCGTTTTTATGAAAACGGAAAAGTGATTGACACAATGTATGTAAATTCTGATTCTGGTCTAAAGGTTCGGGATTATCCTTCTCTCAAGTCGAACAGACTTTGCGGTCTTTCTTATCGATTTCCTGTTAAGGTTGTGGCAATCGGAAAAGAAGAAACAATTGACGGAATAACAGCTCCGTGGGTAGAAATTTTGATTCCGCGTTATGAATGGAAAGGCGAGGAAGCGGAATACGGTTGGGTTTTCGGCGGATATTTGTCTAGCGAGCCGCCCGTATTTGAAGTGCCTCGCAATTCTGCGGAAGTAAAAGCGTATCTTGAAAATAATTATTGGCATTTTAATTGGGAGATGGGAGGAGACGCTTTTATTGAAGACGGACTTTTTGTTGATGGCAATTTGGTAATTTTGAATGAAGACAACTATGCAGTTAGTCATTATGACGAGGCGGTTGATTTTTTTACAATCAAAAATGCGAATGTGATTTCGTTCAGGCTGGAATATTCAAAAAAATATAGAAATATGACCGAAAAAATAACTTTGCTTCCAAAAGGCAACGTAAAATTTAATTTTGCTGACGGATATTTTTTTCCTGATGATTGGCGCAAATTTTGCAATAATGATTATTTGTGGGATTTTTTTGCAACTCTTACTTTTCCTAAAATGATGGGAAAATATCTGTTCAAAGACAAACGTTGTTACGCAATTTATGACGGCAAAAAAACTTTGATAAACTATTATGCCGAAAATAAATTTTCAGATTCTTCAATTTTGGAAACAGCGATTCAAGCCGGAATTTCTGCAAAGAACACGGCTTTTGAGAAAAACTATCACGACTATTGGAATCCGATTATGGCGGAGCACCAAAAAAACGCAGACAGCTTGCGCTAGTAGAAATTTTGGGGAGATATGGAAAATATGAAAAGCCAATAAATAAATTTTAGGTTGATATTTTGCCTTTGCTAGTTTGGGAAAACACAGGGGCTACCCATGGTAAAAGAACTGAGGAAATGTTTTGCATCTTTCTTTATTTACAGAATTGCAATTATTTTCCGTAATCTTGATTTGGTTCCGCAACTTTCAATGTTCCATAGTCATTTGGTACTTCATATTGAACGGTTTTATCAGCCTTGCCAAAGAGATTTTCGGATGAATTATCTTCATAATCAGCAACATTATCTGTCCAGAGTTCGCATTGGCTGATTACGGTTTTTAATGCGTCTTCCTGACCTTCTGGTGGATATTTGTATTTCTTCAGAAGCTTCTTAACAATCATTCGCATCCTTGCTCTGGCAGTTTCTTTTTTCTGCCAGTCGATGGTTTTGTTCTTACGGAGTGTTTCAGTGAGTTCCTTTGTAAGAGCTACGAGATCTTCATTTGAATAGAAATCTTTTACAGCTTCAGGTTTTGTCAGCGCATCATAGAAAGCAAGTTCTTCATCAGTTAATCCGAGCTTGTTTCCTTCTTCGCTTGCATGAAGCATTTCTTTAGCGAGTTTCAAAAGTTCCTGAATTACTTCTTCATTGGTGAGCATTCCGTTCAGGTAGCGGTTCAAAGTCTGCTGAATGAGTTCGCTGAAGGCTTCTGATTTTACAAGGTTTGTGCGTTTGTAAACTTTTACCTGTTCATCAATCAATTTCTTGAGCATTTCAACAGCGAGGTTCTTCTCTTTCATCTTTGAAATATTTTCAAGGAAGGTTGGATCAAAGAGATTTACTTTTTCGCCAACATCAGAGAAAAGGTTTATGACGCCATCAGATTTTACAGACTGTTTGAGAAGTTCGTTTATTCGGTCGTTGATTTCTTTGAGGGAGAATTTCTTGCCAGATGGATTATACAAAATACGCATTACAAGAACGCGGACAGATTCAAAGAAGGCAGCTTCAAGACGCATGTGCTCTTTTACCATTGAAGAACAAAGTGAAAGTGCTTGTTTGAGCATTAAGGCTTCTTTTATAAATGCCTGTTTCTGTTCTTCCTTATCTGGAGCGACAATAAAGTTTACAGCCCCGCTGATTGTCATACCGCGCTGTAAGCCTGAGCCTTCGTAGAATGGAGTATAATCGTAACCAAAGAAAAGGTTTCGGCAGATTTCGAGTTTTTCCTGGAACTTAGGGAAGGCACGTTTTGCAACATCCATTTCGCCATAGTTTTGACGGTCGCGTACGGTGTAGTCGTTCATGGCCTGCTTGAGAGCACTTGCGATTCCAACGTAATCAACAACAAGCCCACCTTCCTTATCTTTGAAGACTCTATTTACACGGGCAATTGCCTGCATAAGGTTGTAGCTTTCCATTGGCTTGTAAACATACATGGTTGCAAGGGAAGGAACGTCAAAACCGGTGAGCCACATATCAACAACGATTACAATTTTAAGAGGGCTGTCATTGTCTTTGAAGCGTGTCGCAAGTTCCTGCTTGCGGTGTTTGTTTCCGATTATTGCACGCCATTCTTCCGGATCCTTGTTGCTTTCTGTCATTACAACGGCAACGCGGGCATCGTCACCAGGGACTGTAATCTGCTTTGAGCCGACTGTAACCTGTGAAGTTGTTCCCGCCCAAGATGGCCTCAATTCCAGAATACGATTGAAAATCTTCATTGCGATAGAACGGTTATAGGCAACAATCATTGCTTTACCGGTATACAAATACTGGCGTTCGTTTTCGTAGTGATTAAGGATATCATCAACAAGAGAGTTGATTGTTTTTTCATGACCAAGGATTTCTTCCATCTTGCCAAGTTCGTGCTTACTCTTTTCGATTACTTCTTCATCTGCATTCTGAGCAAGCGCAGAGTATTCTGCATCAATCTGGGCTAGAACTTTATCATCAAGTTTGAGTTTGATAACACGGCTTTCGTAATAAACAGGACGGGTTGCTCCATCTTCAACAGCCTGTGTCATATCATAAACATCGATGTAGTCACCAAAGACTTCTATGGTACTTCGGTCTTCGCGCGAAATTGGAGTTCCTGTAAATCCAATATAACTTGCATTAGGAAGGCTGTCGCGGATTATTCGTGCGGTTCCGATTGTTCTATGAGCAATTAGATTTCCTTGTTCGTCGCGGCTGGTTTTGATTTTTTCTGTAAGTCCGTACTGGCCGCGGTGAGCTTCATCTGCCATTACGATAATATTTTTTCGGTCGCTGAGCGGCTCATCACTTTCCTCAAATTTCTGCATAGTCGTAAAGATGATTCCGTTTGCCTTGCGTCCTTCAAGAAGTTGTTTCAAATGTTCCCGGCTTTCTGCCTGAACCGGTTCCTGACGTAAGAAATCTTTACAATTACAGAACTGAGTATAAAGCTGATTATCCAGATCATTGCGGTCTGTAATAACAACGATTGTCGGCGAATCAATTGCCTGCTGCAAAAGGTGTGCATAGAAAACCATTGAAAGCGATTTTCCGGAGCCCTGAGTATGCCAGAAGACACCGATTTTACCATCGCCGCTTACTGCAAGCTTTGTACGTTCAACAGCCTTTCGAACTGCAAAATACTGATGATAGCCTGCAAGAATCTTATATGAATTGATTCCATCATTATTAAAGCAGATAAAGTTTTTGATGATGTCCAGCAGGCGGTCTTTTTGGAAAATACCTTCAAAGAAAGTTGTAAAATCGGCAAAGGCCTTGGATTCCATATTTCCGTCTTTTGTCTTCCATTCCATAAAGCGATCTTCACCACTTGTAATGGTTCCCGCCTTACTTGTAAGCTGGTTGCTCATTACACAAATACAGTTGTAAATAAACATGGAAGGAATTTCCTGCATGTAATTGCGAATCTGTGTGTATGCTTCGCTAACATCAGTCTGTTCACGGCTTGGAGATTTCAATTCAAAAAGACAGACAGGAAGTCCGTTCAGGAAAAGAAGAATATCCGGGCGTTTGTTCGAGTTTTCTATAAACGTCCACTGATTAGCAACAATGTAAGAGTTTTTATCGCCAGACTTTCCGGCATTTTCAAAGTCGGCAATGTAGATTATGTCAGATTTAGTTTCACCGTTTTGATGGTAGCTTACTTCAATACCATTCTGCAGATATTCCATAAAAAGGGCGTTTTTCTTTGTAAGCTCAGCATTCTCAAAATGTCGGAGTTTGAGAAGTGCTTCTTCAATCGCAGCAGGTGCCGCCTTCGGATTAAGACGCCTGATAGAATCTTCAAGTACAGAATCATAAAGTGGAGAATGCCAGTCGCGTTCAACATCAGGCCCATAAACATGCTCCCACCCCATATTCTGGAACAACTCAATCAGAGCATTTTCATAGGCTTCTTCGTTGTAATCGGACATAAACAATTCTCCTTATTCTTCCATCAGCCAGTCAATTATATTCTTGTGAATAATACCGTCACGCGAAAAATCAAACTTGTCCATAGAAAGAACGTACTTAGGATAGTTATCTTTTACGCTTGAATATGCACCAAATTCACGCTGGACAGTTTCATCAGTGGCAAGAAGGTAACAGACTTGAAAATATAACTTTTCATCGCCTTTTTGTGCTATAAAATCAATCTCTGCATTTTTTAAGATACCGATTTTTATTTCATAACCACGACACAATAATTCATTGTACACTATGTTTTCTAAACTTGCACCAATATCAAGCTTTGCAGAATGAATACGACTAAAACTTACATCTGCAAGGTAATATTTTTCCAACGTTGAAAGAGATTTTTTCCCCTGAATGTCATAGCGAGGAGCTTTGTTCAGAACACATGAATTAACTATGAAAGAAAGATAATTATACAAAGATTCTTTTGGGCAATCACGACCCTGAGATTTTAAGTAATTCACGATGTTAGTGCCCGAAAAAAGCTGCGACATATTTACAGAAAGATACTCAAAAATTCTGTTCAGTAAATCGATATTCTGAATCTTGTAGCGTGAGATAATATCTTTCAGCACGATTGAATTGTATAAATCTGATAAAAACACCCGAAGCTCTTCATCAGTTTTCATTGCAAAACGCTGAGGCATTCCGCCCCATTTTACATAATCCATAAATGCGTTTTCATCAGCAGATTTTATATTCTGAATTTCAAGGCATTCCTTAAAACTGAAAGGCATAATTCTAAATGAAACATAACGGCCGGAAAGAAGTGTAGCAAGTTCTCCGGACAGCAATTTTGCATTTGAACCTGTAATAAAAATGCTTGTGTTCAAAAGCCTGAATGAGTTGATTGCTTTTTCAAAGTTCGCAACATTCTGAATCTCGTCAAAGAAGAGATAATACTTCTTGTCATCTCTTATAAGATTTTTTACATGGGCATAAAGTTCAGTTTCATTTGTTAAGGCTGCAAACTGCAAATCTTCAAAATTGATGTAGATTTTGTGGCTGGCATCAGCTTGAATTTCATCATAAATCTGCCTGAGAACAACAGACTTTCCACAGCGACGAATCCCAATGATTACCTTTATCAGTTCACTTTCATAAAAAGGACGGATTTTCTTAAGCCAATTTTCTCGCTTTACCATACGTATATAATAGACTAGAATGAAAAATAATGCAACTTGTACGGTTGAAACGAACTAAAATTGTCTTTTTGCAATTTGTTTCGATGTGTCGAAAAGAATTATCAAATTTTAAGACTTTTTTATTTTACTTTTGAAGAAAAAACTAAAAATACAGATTGGCTCAAAAAGGTCAAACTGTAGAAGAAATTTGCTTGATTTATGGTGTTTTTGCGTTGATTTTGCATGATTTGTGCAAAATCAAAAAAAATTATTTACTGTCTTCAAGAAGATCAATAAAATCTTTCATCATAGAAAAAGGTTTGTCCGAGTTTTGTTCCTGCTTTATATTTTGGCTGGCAGAAATGCGGTTTTCCCATAATAGTTCCTGTTGCTCAAATGAAAGGTTCCCTTTTTTATAGTCTTTCCACGGATTTTCTTTTTTGAGTAAATTTACACATTCTTCACTAGAAATGGTTTTGTCAGGAACTCTTTGAGTATGCGCTAAGAACCAAACTTCAATACAAGGGCGAGATAATAAAAGTTTTTCTTCGCAGGTCTTAAGATTATCTACAACTGATTGGACATCTGCATCATACATTAAAAAACAATTAATGTTTTCTGAGTTTGTTATTGCCAGTTCTTTTTTATATTGCCTGATTAGTCTTGTATTAATTTTACTTCCTACAATTTTAGAAACAATTTTTATAGGTAAACGATATTTCTGTTTTAGAAAATCAATATAGCATTCTTCTGTTTCACCTTCACACAAAACGAGGATTACAGGTTTCATTTTTCTGTTTGGTCGACTTTTCTTTGGCATAATCACTCTCCAAACAGTTTTTTAATTGATTCAACAGAAGATGACACATAAGGAACTGCATCAAACCTTCCCTGCAGATAACCTTTTTCGGCATCCATGTTTTCACGGAAGTCCTTAAAATCAAAAAGAGAATAGAAATCTGTAGAAGCGTCCTCTTTTTTATTTGTAAAATAAATCTGATCCTTGCGGAATTTTTTTGTGCTAATAAGATTTGTATTATGACTTGTAAAGAGTATCTGGGCATTTTTAGACGCATGAACAAGATTTATAATAAACTCTGCAAGTTCTGTATGAAGACTCAAATCAAATTCATCAATAACAAGTGTTTTGCCATGTTTGCAGACATCAAGAAGTGCCAGAAGCATATAAAAAAGGTGAACCGTACCAGATGATTCTTCAATCTCCAAATCAAATTTAATTCCAGGATTCTTTTTGTGAGAAGTCAGAAATCGTATATAAGTTTCCGTCTGCATGGCAGGCATTCCTGAAATAACTTCTCTTCTTGAAGTCAAATATGCCGGCATAACAGGAACTGTAACCTTTTCTTTTTTTGCTTCAATATCAATAATATCACTATCTGCCATTTTAAGAGCCTGTAGGAGCAATGGCTTATTTGTATTAAAGAGGTTTACCGCGTAGTCATTTGGAATTAAGGGAATGTTCACAAGAAGGTTTTGCATAAAAAATGTATAAATCTTTTTTGCAAGCTCCCTGTCCATCTGAGAAGCACGACTAATAAAGAGCGTATTTCGTCCAGTACTTTGAGCAACATCAAGAGGTTTTACAAAGAATCCGTCACCGAAACTATAGATTTCAGACTTAGGTTTTCCGACCTGTTCTTTACGTACAAAGATTTTTGCTTTTCGTTTTCCCGGATAATAATAAAGGCTTTCCGAAATAATTTCTTTTCGATTAAGCGAAAAAGAATATTCGTATTCCGTACCATCACAAATAAAATTGATACTGAATGTACTAGGTTTTTCGTGATAGCCGTCAAACTTAAAAGGCATAAAAGTAAATCTAACGCCTTCATTGTTTCTATAAGAATCAAGAATTAAAGAAATGCAGAATGATAAGGCTTTTACAATGCTTGTTTTTCCAGATGCATTAGGACCAAATACTCCAATGGATTTAAGATATTTTTTATTACCAAGAGTAAATACATTATCAGACAGTTCTTTTGTTGCTGCTGTAGAAATACGAGCAGCTTCAAAATCTACCGTAAGAGTATCTTTAATTGAATAAAAGTTACTTAAAGATAATTTTAATACCATAAAACACCTATATTTGTAAAATTATTACAAATATAGCATTTTCACAGGTGAAAAGCAAGATTTTTTATGCAAAAAGGAGGGGAAGGCCTTCCCCTTGCTCCCAAGCCAAGTCGCTCCACGAATCGCCCCTGCAAGCAGTGCCGATTCTCTCCGCTTTGTTGGCTTGTCCGCTACCCCTTCTGCGGGCTCAAACGCCGCCCGCAACGCCTGCTTTGACTTATTTCAAATAAACAAAACTTTGTGGAACAGATTTTATATTATATTCAGATAAAAATTTTGGAGTTTCATATCTTGTAGGATTTTCTAAAACATATGCAAAAGCAAATTTACGCTCTTTGAAATAATTCATAAATGAATCATAATCAATACCTGCATAGTCTTTAGTTTTAAGCCATATATTTTCTGGAGTATCTTTTAAGACTTTGGAAACAGAAACTTCTCCTACGATTTTACTTATAGGAGAAGTTTCATAAATTACAATTTTATTGATTTGTTGTTTACAGACTGTAGATCTAAATTCAAACCGTTTTTCGCCAGAAAAAATTTTTTCTACATATTTCGGCTTTATCGCGAAAATAGCATTAAGCATATTTTACATTCTCAGGAAGATATAAATGTCCATTAAATGTATATTCAACATGATTTTCTGAATAATAATTTGATAAAGAATCTACAATTTCAAAATTATTCTTTTTTAGAAGTCTAGAAAAATCCGAAATTCGATTATCAGAAACTGTTATCAATGGTTTATCTGTATCGAGTTCATTGAAAGCAATATCTATAAACCGCTGACCAATACCATTCAATCGACTTTCTTTATCGACATAAAGTGTACAGATTTTTTTTTCTGAGCAATTCTTCTTAAGAATTAAAACTCCATTTACCTTTCCAAAACTTAAAGGTGTTTGTGCAATAAATACTTCACGAGAACCATTTGAAAGTTCTGGAACTACTTTATCATAAAACCAACTGTAAAAATCAGGATATTCTGTTCGCAAAAATGAGAGTTCGCTAAAGATTGAGTCTATTTTTGAATCAACGGCAGTGATTCTTTTAATATTACAAACCATAGTTATCCTCCCTATTAAGATAGTTTATCACGGATCCGGAAAAATGAATAGATATATTTTTATTTCCTAAGTCTTTTCTTCAAAAATTTAAACAACTTGCTAATCCCAATTATAATAAAAGGCGTAATTATTGCAGTTAAAGTTGTTAGAATAAAGCATTTCCAATTTATTTGGTTTGGTATCTTAATTATCGGTAAAATCGAAAATATGTTATTAGCCAAAACTGCTAAATCCAAAACAACAAAAGCATAAAATAGCAAATGAGGTTTAGAAGTTTTTTCTTGTTGTGATTTTATCAAAAAAAGAAGCATTCGATTTACTTGTTTCTTTTAGATGATAAACAAGGATATCTTTTTTTCTTTTTGGTATTCCTAAATAATTATCCCACAGTTCTCTTTCCAAAAAACGAACATCATATTTGTCATTACATATAGATATATCTTCCAATGCATCAGTCATATAAAAGAAATGTATTTTTGTATATGTATCTTCATTGAGTTTGTAATTTTGAATTTTGTCAGATTCCAAGATACGATAGTCATTAAACCTAAAATCGATAATTTTATTTATCATAAAACTACTCTCGAAAATTTTACTTTCCGAATCTTCAGTTATTACGAATTTATTAATATCAAAATTTTCAATTCTGAAACGGAGATACTTCTTTTTAATAGTCTCGCCTTTGAGTTCAGAACTTGCAATTTCTTTAACTTCTATTTTAGTTGTTATAATTCCATTATCAGGAGATAAATTTTCTTGCTTTTTTATAGGAGATAATAAAAACTTTTCATCTTTTTCATTTTCTCTGTTTAAGATTTCAAATGATTTTTCAGATTTCATATCCATATAGCAATTAAATATGGAATTTCGAATATCGCCTTTAACTTTGGTAATAAAGTATCACGGATTTCTGCTAGATTTTTATTTTCAGCTTCGAGTTTTTCTTGTTCGGTGAAAACAGGATTGCAAAAACTCTGAAACGATGACAAACTCTTATCATCAGGAATCAAAACAGGAACATTTTTCATTGCAGTACCTGATATTTCCTTAAAAGTTGAGCCAGATGCCATGTTATCAATTAATTCAAAATTGCTCCTCAAGAAATAATAGATATATGCATTTCCAACATTTGGATTTGGAATTACAGATTTGAAACCTTGATTTGTTGTGACTTCATTCTTTGAAATTGCAATGTAGCCGATAGGCGCTCTTGAACTATATAATACAGTTCCTTTTGGCATTTTTATTGCACTACTATTCTTAAAACCTAATTCAGTAATATCAATCTCACCATGAGAAATAAATTTTGACTTGTCATTTGATAAGTCTTTAGGTGTTATCCAAGCAATTCCTTTGTTCGTGTAATATTCTTTTTTTGCTTTTGATGGTGTACTACCACCAACTATAGTACCAATCTCCGACAATTTTCCAACTTTCCACCCCTCCGGTATTTTGCCGCCAAATGGTTCGAAGTCTACAAACCAGTTTTTGAAGAGGGCTTGGGCTTGCTGTTCGAGGTTGGTGTTTATTTTGTTGTTCAGTTCGATTTTGTCGTCGAGGGATGAGAGGATGGCGGCGATTTTTTGCTGGGTGGGGAGAGGGGGAAGTTTTTG
>NZ_JPUF01000005.1 GCF_014737315.1 Treponema zioleckii
CATAGGAACTGTTTCTGCGCCATTGGTCATCATCGGTTTCGTAAAGTTCACGGCGGGTAAAAAGTTTTGGATAGTCGTCTGGAGTGTAATAAAAAAGGTCGAGCGCACTCGATTCTTTTGTCTCGACGTACACACTGTTTTTGATTTGCAGCGTGTAAATTTTGTTGTAAATCTCGCTGTATGGCGGTTCCTGTACCGTGTACGAGCGGATTTGCGTGTTTGAAATATTGCTGATTTTGATTCGCTTGCCGCTCAAAATCTGATAGTTGAACGTCCAAGTTTTTGACCCTTTTATTTTTGCCGTGCCGTTTTCATAAAAATTCACTGCCGCCCAGTCATCATACCACGCCACCATTTTCCATTCTTTTGACATAAGATAACGCTTTACAGCTGCGCTGTCCCAATTTGAGCTGTCAAATTCAGGCTGTTCTTTTACCAAATATCCACCAAATACCCAGCCGTATTCAGGCTCCTCGCTTTTCCACTCGTAACGCGGAATCAGAATTTCCACCCACGGAGCGGTGATTCCGTCAATCGTTTCTTCTTGCCCGATTGCCACGACTTTGACGGGAATCCTGTACGGCACGCTGCAAAGCCTGTTTGATTTGAGAGAAGGATAATCCCGTACTTTTAACCCAACGTCGGAATCTACGAACATAGTGTCAAGAACTTTGCCATTTTCGTAAAATCGGCTCTTGTCCGCAAAAAGGGGATTTACAAAAACTGACAAATTGATTAGCGAAGCGATAAATAGACAAATTAACTTTTTCATATTCTACCCTCATTTATTCTAGCAGAAATTGGAGCGTATTAGAAGAAATAAGAAAAGAACACGATGATTTTTTGACAAGATGATAGGAAAAATTGTGTGGAAAGACAGCTGACGATTTGTGGAGTGAGTGCAGCTATTTTCTTGCGTAAAAATCGGCGGCGATTTGGGCGTAATTCCAGTTTGAATTTTCATTGTCAAAACCGTTCGGGTATGAATTGTATTTCATTAATTTTTCGATTTGCGAACGAGTTTTATGAAAGCCAGCATTGTATGCGGTTGCGAGAATTTTGATTTTTGTTTCAACGGGGGCTTTTTCGAGCGAGAATTTTTTTGTGCAAATGTCGATGAACGCAAAAAGATAAGCAAATTCCGTTTTTCGTGTTCGTAGTCGCCTTATTCTTGCTGACCGTGCGCCGTAACTTTTTCTTTCGCCCTTAAAATCAATCATCGCATATTTTAGTTTCAGTTCCGAATTTTTGGAAATCTCAATTTCAATTGCTTCTGCAAAAATCGGCTTTATTTGGAAATGCCCAATAGAGCAGCCTTCGGCTTCCATGCCCGCGTTATAGGCAAGTTTGTTCGCAAGGGTTTCAAGTTCGTCTTCAAATTGCGAGTAGCGCATTAGTTCTGGAAAGACAATCGAAACTGCAAGCTTGATTTGAGAATCACTTTTTGAAAATTCAAAATCCTTCATTTGCGATTTTAGTTCGTCCGACAGTTTCTGGGCTTTTTCAAAGACTTTTGGATTTTCGGCAGCGTAGGAATAAAGTCCGTTCAAAGCCGTTTGCGAAAAACTCAAAAACAGAGTGCAGAACGACAAAATCACAAAAAAAGTTTTTTTTGCAAAATTCATTTTAAAATCCCAGGTCAAGTTCGACAGGGCAGTGGTCTGAGCCTAAAATGTCGGCATGAATTTTTGCGTCGGTTAATTTTGATTTTAAGTCGTCAGAAATCAAAAAATAGTCAATGCGCCAGCCTGCGTTTCGCTCTCTTGCATGGAATCTGTACGACCACCAGCTGTAAGCGTCTTTGAGTTCTGGGTTGAGCGTTCGGAATGTGTCAATAAATCCGCTTGCGAGTAGCTCCGTCATTTTTCCGCGTTCTTCGTCCGTAAAGCCTGCGTTTTTATGATTTGCGGCAGGATTCTTAATGTCAATTTCGTTGTGAGCCACGTTCAAATCACCGCAAACAACGACTCCCTTTTTTGCTTTTAAGCCGAGCAGATACTTTTTGAATTCATCTTCCCACGTCATTCTGTAATCGAGGCGTTTTAATTCGTTCTGGGAATTAGGCGTGTACACCGTAACCAAGAAAAAATCAGCGTATTCGAGTGTGATTACACGGCCTTCGGTGTCGTGCTCCTCGATTCCGATTCCGTAAGAAACGCTCAGTGGCTCGTGCTTCGTAAAAATCGCGGTTCCTGAGTAGCCTTTTTTTTGGGTCTATAATTCCAATACTGATGATAGCCCGGCAAGTCCATTTCTATTTGGCCCGCCTGCAATTTTGTTTCTTGCAAGCAGAAAAAGTCAGCGTTCAGCGAGTTAAAGGCTTCCATAAAATTTTTGCCCATTACGGCACGAAGCCCGTTTACGTTCCAAGAGATAAATTTGTATTCCATAAAAAAATTATAGCAGTTCGGGGAATTATTTAAAAGACTCCTAGCTTCATAAAAAAAGCCCTCCGTGTTTACAGAGGGCTAAAAAGTCGAAATGGACCATTATTTTTTTATTGTAAAAGTAATAGGCTGTAATAATTGGATATGAACCATCTCTTCTGTATCTGAATGGGGATTTTGCATATCTAAATCTTGCATTTCACCTTTCATATCGAGGATAAAATAATCTCCATCTTTGAAAGTAAATTTAAATAGTCTGTTGTCAATACCTTGTTTTTTTAGTTTTGCTACAGCACCCAAAAAAGCCCAATAAGCAGA
This sequence comes from Treponema zioleckii, assembly GCF_014737315.1. Classification (GTDB taxonomy): domain Bacteria; phylum Spirochaetota; class Spirochaetia; order Treponematales; family Treponemataceae; genus Treponema_D; species Treponema_D zioleckii. The sequence goes on from NZ_JPUF01000005.1 coordinate 2,706, forward strand.
AAATTTATTGTCTCCCATCAATTTTTTTATAGCTGATATTGGCATCCCTCTAAGACTTTGCCCTTCATAACAATCATTCCCATCTTTAAAAGTCATTCTTAATCCTGTTGTTTCTTCATAAGCACCAATAGGATTTGACATAATTTGAACTAAAGTCAAATTTGAACATTCATTTAACTTGTACTCACCAAAATCAAGAACGAAATTTGATTCAATTTCTTGCTTGGTTATTTTAGATGTTGTTTGGCAGCTTGAAATTAAGAAAATAGAAAGGATTGCTGTGAATACAAAAAATGTATTTTTCATTATTAACTCCGAATTTAAATTTTCTTTTATAAAAATACATTTTTTTCAATAATAAAATCAAGTGCGAAAAAAACGAGCCGGGCGGAATCTCAATTTGCCCAGCTCGCTATTATTGCAGACTATTTTTTCTGGCCGTAGTAAGCGTTCGGTCCGTGCTTTCGCTGGTAGTGCTTGTCGATGATGTACGGTGGCAATTGGGTTGCGGCAGGATTTACCTGCAGAGTGATTGTCGCCATTTTTGCAACTTCTTCAAGAACTGCGGCGTTGTACACGGCTTTGTCCGGTGTAGCTCCCCATGTGAATGGCCCGTGTCCTGCGACCAAGACCATCGTTGTTTCTGCCGGGTGCAAACCTTCGTCGGCAAAGTGCTTTACGATAAGGTTTCCGGTCTCAAGCTCGTAGTTTCTTGTGAGAGCGTCTTTTGTAATGTAAGGCGTGCAAGGAACTACCGACTGAATGTGGTCTGCGTGCGTCGTTCCAAAAAGCGGAATAGGACGTTGTGCCTGTGCCCAGCCCACGGCGTAAGTTGAATGCGTATGCACGATTCCGCCAATTTTTGCCCCGCCTTTCACAGCCCATTCTTTGTAAAGAACAAGGTGCGTGTTTGTATCGCTTGAAGGATTCAATTCTCCCTCAACAACCTTTCCGTCCAAATCGACAACAACCATGCTGTCAACTGTAAGTTCCGGGTAAGCGACTCCAGACGGCTTGATTGCAAAAACACCTGCGTCCGGGTCAAAAGCCGACACGTTCCCCCAGGTGTAAATCGCAAGTTTTTGAGCCGGAATCTGCATGTTCGCTTCGTAAGCCTGCTCTTTTATTGTCTGAAACATACTCATATTTTTTGTCCTTAGTTTTGTCATGCCGAAAGGATTTTACAAAAAAACTTGTTTCGGCATGACGTAACTCTACTATATTAGCGTTTTGCGTTCCAGTAAGCGGCATTCCAGCGGAGTTCGTTACGAATCTGAGGAATTGTAGTCTCTTTTCCGATTGCCACGCACTCAATTCCTACCATCTCAGCCCAGTCCTGAAGCTGCTCGCGTGTTATGATGTTTGAGAATGCTGTGTGGTGTCCGCCACCTGCCAAAATCCATGCTTCTGCAGAAGTTGCAAGGCTTGGGTATGGCTTCCAGAGCATACGTGCAACTGGGAGTTTTGGAAGTGGAGCTTCCGGTGGAATTACGTTGATTTCGTTCACTACGCAGCGGAATCGATTTCCCATGTCAACAACTGCCGCAACGAGACCTTCGCCTTCGAGTGTGTTGAATACGAAGCGTGCAGGTGGTTCTTTGTCGCCAATTCCAAGGTGATGAACTTCGATTTTTGGTTTTGAGACTGCAATTTCCGGGTCAACTTCGAGCATGTGGCTACCCATGTTGGCTTCCTTGCCTTTAACAAGGTTGTAAGTATAGTCTTCCATGAATGCGTTGCCTTTTTTGCCCGCAACAACCTGACCTGCCGTCATTGCCTTGAACGTTCGGACGAGAGCGGAAGTTTTCCAGTCGCCTTCCGCACCGAATCCGTAGCCGTCTGCAAGAAGTCTCTGAATTGCAAGACCTGGAAGCTGCTTCATTCCGTGCAAATCCTGGAAGTTGGTGCAGAGTGCTTTTCCGTCGTTGTCCTTGAGGAATTTTCTGAGGGCGATTTCGATTTTTGCCTGCTCTTTAATCTGACCGATAACAAAATCCTTGTCGAATCCGTTTCCACAGTCATATACGATTTCGTATTTTTGATTGTATTCGTCGAAGAGTGCGTCAATATCACCCTGGCTAACTTCGTTCATGTATGCTACGAGGTCGCCGATTCCGTAATACGGAACGCTCCATCCGAATTTAATCATTGCCTCAACTTTGTCGCCGTCAGTAACAGCAACTTCACGCATGTTGTCTCCGAAGCGGATTACGCGGAGCGTTTTTCCATCAGCAACGGCGCGGGCAACTCGCATCCAGTCAGCAATTCTTTTCTGAGTGCATTCATCTGCCCAGTGACCAACGATAACTTTTCGCGGCATGTCCATTCGGCTCGTGATGAATCCGAATTCGCGGTCTCCGTGCGCACTCTGGTTCAGGTTCATAAAGTCCATGTCCATCGTTGCGTAAGGAATTTCCACGTTGAACTGAGTGTTGAGCTGCAAGAGAGGTTTTTTGTAAGCGTTCAAGCCCGCAATCCACATTTTTGCAGGGCTGAATGTGTGGCACCAAACGATAACGCCGGCACATTTATCGCAGGCATTCGCTTCTTCAAGAGTTTTGTGGATTGAAGATGGCGTCAAAAGAGTCTCTTTCCAAACAAGTTTGCAAGGAAATCCTGCTTTGGCGTTAAGCTCATCAACGATTTTTTTTGAGTCGATGGCAACCTGTTTTAACGTCTCCTCTCCATACAATTCTTGGCTTCCTGTAAGAAACCAAAATTCAAACTCCTCTAATCCTATCATCTTTTTTTCCTCCTTTTTTGATGATTAGTTTTTTTATAATTTTTTCGACTTCGCTCACCGGCTTATTCAATCGATTCGATAGCAGCTTTTTCGATTGCCAAGCCTTTTGTGTAGCGTGCGAAGAATTTGTTGAATCCTTCAATGTCATCTTGTTTTGGCGAAACCGTCGTTTTCTTGCTTGTGGCAAATACTTTTTCGGCCAGCCATGCGTCAAGAGTCTTTCCGCCACCGTTCACGAGATAGCTTGCCAAAACAGCCATTCCCCACGGACCGCCTTCGCCAGCAGTTTCCAGTGCAGAAACAGGGGTGTGCAATGCAGCAGACATAACGGTAAGTCCAGTTTCCGCGGTCTTGAAGAATCCGCCGTGACCGGTAAGACTGTCGATTTTTACGTTTTCTTCGTCAAAAAGAATGTCCATGCCGGTTCTGAGCGCACCGAGAGCCGTAAAAAGCTGTGCGCGGATAAAGTTTGGCATTGTAAAGTTTGCGTGCTGCGTGCGGACAAAAAGCGGTCTGCCTTCCGTAAGACCTGTAATGCTTTCTCCAGAAAGATAATTGAACGGTAAAAGCCCGCCGCAGTCTTTGTCGCCTTCAAGAGCTGCTTTTAAGAGCGTTCCGTAGAGCGTGCCTTTGTCAACGTTGCAGCCAGTTGCCTTTAGAACCTCGTCAAAGAGATTTACCCAATGGTCAAACTCGCCCATGCAGTTGTTCGCGTGGGCCATCGCCACGAGCGCGCCGTCAGGCGTTGTGACCAAATCAATCAAGCCGTTGTAAGCTTTGCTCAAATCCTTTTCGAGAACGACCATCGCAAAAACCGAAGTTCCTGCCGAGACATTTCCCGTTCGTTTTGCGACGCTGTTTGTCGCAATCATCCCCGTTCCGGCATCGCCTTCTGGCGGAGCAAGTTTAGCTCCGGCTTCAAGCTCCCTTGTTGGGTCAAGGAGTTTTGCGCCGTCCGCGGTGAGCGTGCCTGCATCTTCGCCTGCAAGAAGAACTTTCGGCAGCAAATCTTCCAGTTTCCAAGCGAATTTTTTGTCAGCAACAAGATTGTCAAATTTTTCTATAAATTTTTTGTTGTAATTTTTTGTGGCAGTGTCAATCGGGAACATTCCGGAAGCATCTCCGATTCCCAAAACTTTTTGGCCTGTGAGCTTCCAATGAATGAATCCCGCGAGGGTTGTAAAGAAAGAAATGTCTTTTACGTGCGGCTCTTTGTTCAGAATTGCCTGATAAAGATGCGAAATGCTCCAGCGTTCCGGGATAGGGTAGCAGAAGAGCGAAGAAAGTTTTTCTGAAGCTTCGCCGGTAATCGTGTTGCGCCACGTTCTGAACGGAACAAGAAGCGTACCGTTCTTGTCAAAGGCAAGGTATCCGTGCATCATTGCCGAAATTCCAAGTGCCCTGATTTTTTTGAGGGCGACACCGAACTTTTTCTGAACGTCAGATTTCAAGTCGGAATACGCCGATTGCAGACCCGCAATAATCTCTTCCTGCGAGTAAGTCCAGATTCCGTCTACGAGGGAATTTTCCCAGGTGTGACTTCCTTGTGCGACTGGCGCGTTCGTTTCGTCAATCAGCACAGCCTTGATTCGTGTCGAGCCGAATTCGATTCCCACAATCGCATTGCCCGATTCAATGAGGTTTTTAATTTTCTCCATCTTTTTCCTTCTTTTTTTGTAACTTCTTCTATCTTAAATCGCATATTCAGAAATAGCAAAATATTTCTAAAAAGCATTGATTTTGGACAATAACGAAAAAATGAAAACTTGACTTTTGGAAAATTCAGCATAAAATAAAATCTATCCAAAAAGTTATGGCATATCTAAAAATGAATTTTAAAATAAAATTATCTCGTATCATTTTTATTTTTCTGATTCTTGTGGTGGCACTTTCCTCGGTTTTTGGGTTTCTTGCGTTCAAAAACAAAAATTACCGAGAAAAAAACTGAGCGGCTGATTCTGGGTTTTTCGCAAATTGGCTCAGAAAGTGCGTGGCGCACCCGAAACACGCAGTCGATTTTTGAGGCTGCCGAAGCGAACGACATTCAAATTATTTTTGACGATGCCCAGCAGAAGCAGGAAAATCAAATAAAAGCAATCCGCTCGTTCATTGTTTATCAGGTTGATATTATTGCGTTTGTGCCGATTGTTGAGGACGGTTGGGATGAAGTTTTAAAAGAAGCCCATGCAGCCGGCATCCCCGTAATTTTGGTGGACAGGCACATAACTGCCGACAAGTCGCTTTATGCGGGATTTTTGGGCGAAAATGCCCTCGAAGAAGGACGAAAGGCTTCTGATTTTTTGATGAAAATCTGTGCGGACAAAACAAAAACAATAAACATTCTTGAAATATCTGGAACTGAAAATTCTTCTATAGCAAAAGAGCGTGCACAAGGCTTTAGAGAAGGAATTTTAAGAAACGAGAATTTAAAAATCATTCATTCGGTGAACGGAGACTTTTTGCGCTCGCGCGGAAAAGAGATTGCCGAAAATTTAATTCAGAATGCTCGCGATTCTGGGAATTTTAAAAATGACGTGCTTTATTTTGACGGACAAAAAATTGACGTGATTTATTCCCATAATGATTCTATGACGCTTGGCGTTCTTGATTCCTTTGCGAACTACGGAATAAATCCTGCGGACACTATAATTATCAGCGTTGATGCGGAACAAAAATCGATTGACGCATTGGTGGAAGGAAAGCTTAACTGCGTTGTTGAGTGCAACCCGAACCTTGGCGAAATGTTAATGAAACTCGTAAAAGATGTGGCTAGCGGCAAAAAAATTCCAAAAGTGACTTATAACGAGGAACGTATTTTTACAAAGTTCGACGATTTTAGCCTTTATGAACCGCGAGGTTACTAATTGAAAAACAAGAGTCTCAAAAAAACGTTAAAAATCACATACATCGTTCTTCTTTCGATTACACTGATTCCTTCTATATATTCTATCGTCGTTTCGCAAATTTACGCCCGTCAGTACGACAAAATCATTTCGAATGTGAGCAATGCGAACAGAATCAACAGCATTGCAAAAAACAACCTTCCAGAAGAATTGTGGAACATAATCTGCGGAAAAAAAGAGATTATTGACGGCAAGCAATACGAAATGATGAACGAAATAACTTTTGGGCTGGAAGAAATTCTTAAAAGCACAAAAAATACCGAGAGCCGTGACAAAATCGCGGTAGCAACGCGGGCAAGCACCACGCTTTTACGGAGCACGCACAATCTTATTTCAAAAATGAGTTTTGGAAGCACCGTCAGCGATAACGAAAAGGCTTTGGACGAAATCCGAACGATTACGGCGCTTTTTTCTGACATCATGCAGGATTTTATCGTTACCGAAAGCGAATCGGCATACAAAACGAATCTTTTAATAAAAAATACGGCCGTCGTGCTTACGGTGATTCAGTTCGGAATCACTGTTTTGGCTTTGCTCATTTCGCTGAACAGTTTTCTTATGGTTTCCAGCGCAATTCAAAAACCAATAAGCGACATGGAAAAACTTTCCACGAAAGTTGCGAACGGAGACCTTACCGCCCGAATCGACATTCCGCACGTGGACGAGCTAAACACGCTGGCGGAAAACCTCAACACAATGACTGGGCAAATTGACGTTCTAATCAAAAAAAACATGGAAGAGCAAAAGAATTTTCAGAAAGCCGAGATGAAAGCATTACAGGCACAAATTACGCCGCACTTTTTGTACAACACTTTTGACACAATTGTCTGGCTTGCCGAAGAAGAAAAGACCGAAGAAGTTGTGCGCATCACAAAAGCCTTTTCGGACTTTTTGAGAATTTCTCTGAGCCGCGGGCACGAGTGGATTACGATAGGTCAGGAACTTGACCACATCAAAAATTACTTGACGATTCAAAAAATCCGCTATTCCGATATTTTGAATTATAAAATTGATGCAGATGAATCTCTGCTGAATCTAAAAATGATAAAACTCGTTTTACAACCGCTCGTCGAGAATGCGATTTATCACGGAATTAAAAATAAGCGCGGCCGCGGCGAGCTTTCGGTAAGTGTAAAATTTTCAGATGCGAGCAAAACGAAAATCCTTTTTGAAGTGAAAGACAACGGAGCCGGCTTTACCGATGAACGACTTTGCGAAGTGCGGCAAGAACTTTCGACCGGAGCGGAGGATTCCGAAAAACTCAGCTCAGTTTACGGTCTTTACAACGTGAACAAAAAATTAAAACTTTATTACGGCGTGCAAACTCAGGGACTTGTAATCGAATCCGAAGCAGGGAAGGGCAGCACCATTTCATTTGAAATTCCGGGGGCGAAGGATGTATAGCGTATTTGTTGTTGATGATGAACCGATTGTTCTCGAAGGAATCCGCTCCAAAATTGATTGGGAATCCAGCGGATTTGTTTTTGCAGGTGAGGCAATGGACGGAGAAATTGCGCTTTCCATGCTGCACGAGTTAAAACCCGATATTCTTATTACGGACATAAAAATGCCTTTTATGGACGGATTGCAACTTGCCGCCGCTGTAAAGCGAATTCAGCCGTGGATAAAAATCATAATTCTGTCAGGGCACGATGAATTTGACTACGCAAAAAAAGCTATTTCAATCGGAATTGAGGATTATCTTTTAAAGCCGTTCACGCCGGCTGAACTTTTAAAAAGTCTCAACAAAGCTGCCGGTCAAATTGACAAGGAACGAGAGCAGCTTTCAGATATCACAAAACTCAAAGAAGAACTAAAATCGAGCGAAACGCTCAAAAAGAAAGAATTTTTAAGTAATCTTGTTCACGGGGCCGAAAACATGGCCGATGTTATGCAAAAAAGTCAGGAACTGGGGCTGAATCTGATTTCTAGATTTTACAAAGTTCTCATAAGCCGCATAAAAAGCAAGACAAACAATATTCAGAATCAGGAAGAAGCTTGCTCGCTACTCAATTCATATTCTGCAAGTTGGGAGCAGGCGGTGTGTTTTTTTCATCATTCGAACCTACTCGTGTGCATTTTTAAGGGAAGTTCCCGCGATGAACTTGACGAGAGCGTTTTTCATGCGGCGGAAACAATCGCGCATATCGCCACAAAAAATGATGACTGCACAACACTCACCGCAATCGGAAAGCCTGTTGAACATCTTTCGGAGCTGAACAGTTCCTACGACGATGCCAAGCACATTATTGAAGCGGGCGGAAAAGAAGACAAGAACAGAATCATAAATTCCGAGGATTTGGAAGGCGGTCTGAATTCTGCTGACGAGGAAAACACAGGGCTTCTTGACCTAAAAGAAAACGACCCGCTTGTAGACAGACTTAAATACGCAGGCAAAAACGACATTTCGGCGATTATCGACGAGTCAATGGAGCTGATTCGGAACAATCCAGGTCAGTTCAACGTGTTTGCCTCTTATCTTCTTGTGGATTTGATTTTTGCGGTTTCAAAGTTAATCGAAAAACTTGGCGGCGACATAAAAAAATTGAAGCCTGAGATTTTGCAGAGAAAATTTGTAGACGATGCAGTTTTGGACGAGAAAGATTTTAGGCAAAAATTGGAGCAAGTTCTTTCGTTTGCCTTGGAATATCGTGACTCAAAAATGACCGGAAAATACGGCGACGTGATTTTAAAGGCAAAACGCTTTATTGAAGAGCATTATGCCGACCAAAACACGACTCTCACCACGGTTGCGGAAGTTGTAGCGTTAAGCCCGAATCATTTTAGCACGATTTTCTCTCAGGAATGCAAGACAACTTTTATTGAATACTTGACGAACGTGCGACTCGAAAACGCTAAACGCCTCATGCGCGAAACTGATATGAAAGGCTACGACATTGCCTACGAGTGCGGCTTTTCTGACCCGCATTATTTCAGTTACATCTTTAAGAAAAACACAGGACTTTCCCCGCGAGAGTACAAATTAAGCGTGGAGGAAGGAAAGGGAGCTGTGTAACAATCAAGGCAAACACAGTATAATTCCAAGACGTGGATAAATAAGATTTGAAGATGAAAAAGTATTTTATTATCGCGCTTTGTGTTTTGGTCGGCTTGGTGTCATTCGTTCCTCTTTTGAAGTTGTCTATTGTTATCGATTTCAATGCAACTGTGAAAGAAGGAGCAAAAATCGTGGAGGAAATCGAGCGGCAAAAGGAAGAGGCTGTCTTTTATCCAGAAGCCGATTGTAAGACCATAATAGGCAAAAAAGGTACTGAGTTTTATTATTGGAAAGTCTCGGAAGATGAGTTTATTGTGTGGACGCAAGGCTATTCTGTCGGTGAATCTATCGAGTACAATTCAAAGACAAAAGAATGGCAAAGACGCGGATAAATAGGAGTTGAAGATGAAAAAATATCTTTTTATTTTGGGGATTATGACGATGGGATTATTTTCTTGTCTGGCAAAAACAAAAGAGGAGAAATTTTGGACTTGGTTTTGCAAAAACTCAAAATCGATTTATAACTTTGAATCAAATCGGGAAGTGGTTTTCGATAAAATTCAAGCGCAACTGCACGCGGTAAATGAAAATTTGACTTTTGAAATCAGTTCGATAAAGGACGAAAAAAGGGATTTTGTGATAAGCGCGGACGGAATTATCAGTGCGTTTCCTGCTGTGGAAACTTTGTACAAGGCAAAGCCAGAACTTTCAGACTGGACTTTCATCAAGTTTCGTCCAAGGCGAAAAGTTGATAACTCGATAAAAATCGGGAACAAAGAACTTTTCCCCCGCGATGTTCGGTTTATGTTTGTAGATGATGAGGACACGAACAAGGTCGGAATCGTGCTTTTTTGCAATGGCTACAATGAGGACGAGGCTGATTTTTACACCCAAATCTCCTTTTTGTTCCTAGACGAAAGCCTTGGCGAGTTCGATACGGAAACGTACATTGGAAGTATTTTTCTGCAAGGCTTCGACAGTGAATATTTTGGGCAATCAAGGGAAATTGAAGTTCTCGCGGACGAGTTCGACAAGATAAAAAATGCGAATTGAGATAGAAAGTTTTTTCGGAGCTGTGATTCTTTATTCAGCAGATGATGTTGAATTGGAGAAAATCAAGTGAAGGCGAAAAACGTTGTTGCTACAATTGATACGGATATAAACAACTTCATTTATCACAAATAGGAAACAAGGGTGAAAATGGCGAGAAGCATTCATTGGACAATGAGAATTTTTAGGAATAAGTCTAGCCGCGAAATTGCGGAGATGTGTGATTCAGAAAATCTTGATTATGCTGTCGAGGAACTTATAAAAAAACGCCGCATAAAAAGGAGCGTGCACGAACAGCGTGCACTTGAAAAAATGGAAAACAGCTATTCGGCACCCGATAAAGAAGACATAAAAAGATGAACTTTAATCCTAACGAAAACGAAATCGCATATATAAATGGCGCACTTTCAAAGTTCAATGACGAAAAGGTGGGAGCTGATAATCACGAACTTTTGAACATCATTGAGTATGATGAAAATGGCAACGTTATTGCGGGACTGCTTGGCGGAACATATTGGGGTTGGATGCATATTGATATTCTCTTTGTATCGGAGGCTTTCAGAAAGCAAGGGCTTGGCTCTCGGCTTTTGGTAGCGGCAGAGAAAGAAGCGATAAAACGAGGCTGTCACTCTGTTCACGTGGACACGATGTCTTGGCAAGCGCCAGAGTTTTACAAGAAATACGGGTACAGAATTATCAGCGAACTAGAGGACATTCCAAAAGGTCACAAAAAGTTTCATCTTATCAAGGATTTATGAGGAAAAAATGAAAAAACTGCACTGAGCGAAGTCCGTTCAATGCCATGCTTAACATTGGCAGAAGGATTATCGGGACAAGCCCGATAATTTTTTCTTTGCAAAAAAAGAAGCTCAGAATTGAATCTGCCAGACAATTTTTCTAAAAAGTAAGATTGCTTTTTTCAATATCCATCTGAATCTTTCCGTCTGCCAAGAACGAAATACCGTCAGCCTCTAACGGTGTGTAAATCGCAACAGTCATCGTCTGTTCGCCGCCGTTTACAAAAACTTCCAAACTATTTTTGTCGAGTACAACTTCCAACGAAAGTTCCGACGATTTTTTTAGAATCTCACATTCCTGAATATGTCGGAGCGCACGCCGACTTCCAGAATGTCTTCGATCAATTGTAAGTGTGTTCTCTCGAACCCGATACACAAGTTCCGTGTAAAAATTATCATTCTCCGCGACACGCATTTTCCACGAATAGCTGTCGCTGTCCGTACAAAGATTTATGCCCAAGTGAAGAACTCTTCCTTTCACACCGTTAAGAGCAACCCGCTCATTTTCTACGATAACTTTTGAAAAACTTACGTCCGTTTTTTTTCGGGCAAAAAACTCTTTTGAAAGTTTTTGACACAATCGACCGTTTTGAATAAAAAGTTCACGGGGAACTGTCATTTGCCCTGCCCACGGCGAACCTTCTTCACGGATTCCGCACGAATCCCAGTTCTGCATCCAGCCAATCATAACGCGTCGTCCGTCTGGAGTAAGAACAGTTTGAGGTGCGTAAAAATCGATTCCGCCATCAATAGTTTGATTTGAAATTTCAGTGAATTTTCCAGTTTTTTCGTCAAAATCGCCAATAATGCAGACTGTTCCGTTTCCGCCGGAATACTCTTTCTGGCAAATCATATCTTGAGGGCTTGCCAAAAGAACAAACTTTCCGTCAAGAGGAAAAAAGTCAGGGCATTCCCACATTTTTCCAAGACGATTTTTATTTGCATCCAGTACTTTCCAATACGACCACTTAAAACCATCTTCGCTGGTGTAAAGAAGAATCTGTCCGCTTCCGTCACTCGGTCGGCTTGCAACGGCGCAGCAAAATTTTCCGTTAGAAAGCCGCCAGATTTTTGGATCACGGAAGTCAGCCGTACTAGCTCCTTCTGGAAGCATCGTAGAATCAATAACAGGATTTTGCTCATATTTTTGATAATCTTTTCCGTCGCCAAAAGCAACGCACTGCACCTGAATATCACGGATTTTTTTTGCTTCGTCTCTTACTTGGCGCACACCTGTATAAACTAAAAGTTGTCTCCCATCATCAAGCTCAATTGCGCTTCCAGAAAAACAACCGTTGCAGTCATACGGCATGTCTGGGGCAAGCGCCGCCGGTAAATATTCCCAACGGAGAAGGTCTGAACTTACCGCATGTCCCCAGTGCATGGAATCCCAGTGAATATGGTATGGATTATACTGATAGAATAAATGGTATTTTCCGCCATAATATGAGAATCCGTTCGGGTCGTTCATCCAGCCACAAAGTGGCGTCAGATGAAATGCAGGGCGTTCTTCCGCTGTAATGTGTCCCGAAGCCTCAGCCTCAAACTTTCGTGCTTTCTGCAACAAGTCGCTCATTTTTATCTCCATATTAATGGGATTTCTAATGATTTTAGGGAAGTTCAAAAACATCCAAATTTTAAGTTTTTAGAGCTGCCCTTTATTTTTAGAAATCCCTTTTACTTACTTTTAGGTCAAATGTTGAGTTTTCTGCCATGCGAAGTGAGCAAATTGCTTTTATGCTGTTCTGTAAGCAAAACTCAAACGTAACCTTTTATTTTTCCATGCTTTCGTAGTATGAATCGAGGTACTTTTGGAAAATCGAAAGCATTTTTGGAAGTTTGTAAGAATCAAGTTTTTTGCAGAATGTATCCCAATCTTGATCCGTAAATCCATTCATAACCCAATCAGATTTTGCCGTATTTATTGCCTTGCTCACATCTGCCTGAATGTTTGAAAGTTCCTCTGTGTCTTCACGAGTCATAAAAACATTCGGATAAACATATTTTTCGTGAATATCTGGAGCATAAATGTCTTTAATCCAATCAAGTCGATATTGTGCATCGTCAGGACAGGTAACATACACACCGTAATATTCATCAAGAATTGCAAGCGGTCCGTTTACGCTTTCTGCTTCACGAACTTCTACAGGCGAAGCATTTCCAAGAGGTGCATGTTTGAGCATTTCTTTGCCTTCGCTATTCTTGTCAAGAACAAAAATGTCAAACTCGTCATCTTCGCCGTAAGTTCCCCAGTTATTCTGAGGTGACTGGAACGGGTCATACATCTGATCAAGCCAAGCGCATACGAGTGCTGGATTTTTTGCAACAGCGGTAACAACACATCGGCCACGGTCAAATCCGCTTGTAAACGAACCGTTCTGTGCCGTAAGGTTTCTTGTATCTGCAGTCAAAACGGGAAGGGGAACCCAATCCTGAAGATTTGCAATATTTGCAACGTCCCAACTGAAACAAACTCCATAGCGGCCAGACTTTCCTTTTGAAACGTAAGTTGACCATTCCTGTGTAAATGCTTCTGGGTCAATCAAACCTTGCTCGTAAAGATGATGAAGCCATGCAGTTCCTTTTTTGAATCCCTCCTGAGTCGCGCTGCAAACAACCTTTCGCTCATCAGTAACAGCAATATGTCGTCCTTTATCCGCATCGCCATAGCCTTCACCAAAGCCATTTATAAGAACATAAGGATCTTGACCACCATCGTTCATGATGCAAGACATTGGAATTACGCTGCCGTCAATTTTAAATTTCTGCTGAAGTCTCGGAGCGTTTACTTTGAATGCCATGAGAACCTGTTCAAATTCTTCTATATTAGTAGGAATCTCCAAGCCCAAAAAATCAAGCCATGATTTGTTGATAAAACTCATATTATCAATAACCTGAATCGCTTCTTTTCCAGAGCCCAGCTGCTCAATCCATGGCAAGCCCCAAATGTGACCGTTTGCATCTGTACACATAGCCCGATATTCTGGATATTTGTCGAATACAGACTTCAAGTTCGGCATATAAGCATCAATGTATTCTTCCAAAGGAATTATGATTTCCTGCTCGGCGTATTTAAGAAGATTTGAATCATTAAAACTCGCATTAAAAACGAAATCTGCAAGAGTTTTTGGATTCGCCATAGCAAGAGTAATTTTGTCATTCCATTGATCGCTTTGCATGGCAGTCCACTTTACTTCTACATTCGTTTTTTCCTGCAATCGCTTAAAAATTGTTCGCTCATTCGGATTTGGCTCAGTGTTTGCAGGAAAACTTGTAAGTCCCGTAATTACGGTTTTCTCTTTTAGAGGGAAGGCAAGCTCCGCCGGATCTACTTTCTGAATAGTGCCATTATTCAGCGAAACATCCTTGCCTTTACATCCGAAAAACATTCCCATTCCTACGGAAAGGGCCGCAATGACACACATTGCATTCTTAACTTTTTTCATATTTTCTCCTCGCATATTAATGTTATTGAATTTTGAGTTTATCCATCTGAATTTTAATCAGCCTTTTATTGAGCCTATTAAAATTCCTTTGTTAAAATACTTCTGGAAGAACGGATACATTACAACAAGCGGCAAACTTGAAACAATAATCGTTGCGTACTTCAGAAGTTCCGCAAGCTGGGCACGAGCAGCCGTACTCTGCATGTCAGAAATCATGCCGGATTCAGGCTGGTTTTGAATCAGGATTGAGCGCAGTACAAGCTGTAAAGGCTGTTTTGCAGAATCGTCCAAATAAATCATTGCGTCAAAGTAGCTGTTCCACATTCCAACAAATTGCCATAAGGAAAGAACCATAATAAGCGGCGTACAGACTGGAAGCAGAATCTTAAAAAAGTAAGTAACCTCGCTCGCACCGTCAACGTATGCAGCTTCCTGCAATTCCTTCGGAACGCCTTTATAGAACGTGCGGGCAATAATCATGTTCCAAACGCTGAACGCTCCCGGAAGCACGATAGCCCAAATTGTGTCAATCATTCCAAGATTGCTGATGAGCAGATAAGTTGGAATCAAACCGCCACCAAAAAACATAGTAATCACGAAAATTACATTAAAAAATTTTCTTCCTTTAAAATCTGGTCTGGACATTGGATAAGCAGCAAGCATTGTTATGGCCACAGAAATAACCGTGTACACCACAGAATAAAGAATGGCATTGCCGAATCCCGTCCAAATCGCATTATTTGAAAGAACTCGAATATATGCCGTAAGCGTCCACTTGCTTGTGTCAAGCGTAACTCCAGTATTCTGCAAAGTGATTGGGTCAATAAATGAAGCCACAATGATGTAAATTACAGGACCTATGATTGCAGCCACAAAAAGTCCAAGAAGAATGTAGCCACAACGAATAATCATTTTGTCGCGGTATGTCAGTCTTATAAGATGATTTTTGTTTTCCATAATCACAGCTCCCTACAATCCCTGCCCATCGTTCAGTTTTGAAGTAGTCTTGTTCACAATCAGCAGCATGATTACGTTGATGACAGTGTTGAACAATCCAACTGCAGTTGAAAAACTGTAATCTCCGTCCAAAAGACCTTTCTTGTAAACATAAGTTGCAATAATTTCGGCAGAAGAAAGATTCAAGTCGGTTTGGAGCGCATAAGCTTTTTCAAAACCGATGCTCATTATGTTTCCAGCCTGCAAGATAAACTGAATTATTACGATGTTCTTAATGGCCGGCCACTCAACCACCCGGATTTCTTGCAAAATATTTGCTCCGTCCAGAATCGCAGCCTCACGCGTTTCGTTGTTCACGTTCGCAAGAGCTGCAGTGTACATAATCGATGCCCAACCGGCTCCTTGCCAAATTCCACTCGCAATGTAAATTGAGCGGAATGCATTTGATGATGTCATAAAATTAATCTGCGTGCCCAAAAAATTGTTCACCGGTCCAGTCACCGAAAGCAGGATTCGAACCATACCACAGACAACGATAATCGAAATAAAATTCGGCATGTAAAGAACAAGCTGAATATTTCGTTTGATTCCAGGGCTTTGAACTCGATTAAGAAGCAACGCAAGAATAATCGGTACAGGAAAACTCCATAAAAGTCCGTAGATACTCAGTTTAAGCGTGTTTGCAAGATAAGAAAGAAAGTCTGGAGATGAAAGAAAGCGAGCAAAATGCTTAATTCCTACCCAACGGCTTCCTAAAAGCCCTTTTATAGGATTGTAATCCTGAAAAGCAATTAGAATTCCTCCCATAGGAACATAGCGGAATAGAATTGTAAGGGCGAGAGCCGGAAGTAGAAAAACAACATACAGCTGCCAATGCCTTTTCACGTAAATCAAAGTCTTAGACTTCATGATGACTCCTTTTTGTGCATTTGTAAAACCGATTTTACAAATCTTAATATAGCGTAAAATCGGTTTTAGCATTTGTCAAGCAATTTGTGCATTTTTTAGTTCGTTTTGTTACATTTTTCACAAAACTTTAACTATTCAGACTTTTGCACAACACGGAAGCCAACTTGCCCCCAGTCACCGTTGTTAGGATAGTCCCAGGACTCGGAAAGCGGAATACAGTCTTTTGAGTCACCGCCAATGCGAACGTGTTGTTTACCGTCACCAGCCGCATCCCAGCAAAGCTCCCAAACGTTTCCGCTCATGTCGTAAAGCCCGTTTGAATTTGCTTTTTTCTGCGCAACCTGATGGATTTGGGCAGAATTCTCGCCCGCCCAAGCAAACTCTGCAAGCTCGTCTCGTCCGATGCAACCTGAGTAATAATCTCTGTAATCTCCGCTATCCTCGCTCGCATTTGTTCCCAATGCTGCAAATACCCATTCGTCTTTGTGAGGAAGCCTAAAGCCATTTGCGGAAGAATCTTCAGTTATTGCATTCCAAGTCGCATCGTCAGAGGTCGGAACATCCCCCCAGTTGCTTGCGTTCGATTCACCACCTTTCTTGTACACAGGGGTAAGACCTTCTTTTTCGCTCAGTTTGTTGCAGAAGACGAGAGTTTCATAGAATCTGACTTTATCAACGGGCAAATCATCGCCTTCGGAAGAACATTCGTGAGTTCCCATAATTTCTTTATACAGTTTCTGGGTTGTTTCCGTTTCTGCCATGAAGAATGAATCAATTGTTTTTGTTTCGTCTCCGAATTTAAACGAGCCAGATTCAATCTTTTTCATCGTGAGACTCTTTAAGTTTTTCGTTTCATTTTCGGAAGAAGAGTGAGAACTTGTTTCCAGTTCCTCATATTTTGAATCCGTGTAGCAGGAAACGAATCCAAAAGTAGCCCCAGCACACAATGCACACACCAATGCTTTTACATTCACTTTTTTCATTATAAATTCCTCTCTTACAGTCCAAGTTTGATTGTCAAATAGCTTCCGATTGTGATTTCGTCCTTGATTCCATCGTATGCCGTTCCATTGATTTTCTTTCCGTAGTCTCCTGTGTTGATTCTGTGGTACCATGAGCCGCCCAAAGAGAATCCAACGCCGTTCATAACCCACCAAGTCCAGCTACCTTTTACGGTAAGGAAATTTTCTCCGAGTTCAAAGCCATCGTTGTTGTCCAAGTCTCGCCAGTAAAGTCCGCCGTCAAGATTTACACTGCCATACGGCAGGTCGTATCCAACTGAACTTACGGCGTAAAAAGCCTGTTCTGCTTTATTTCCCACTCGTTCGCCCTTGTAGTCCTTGTAGTGATATACGCTTTCGCCGAACTGCTTGCTTATGTCATTTGTAGCGTTGTTGTCGCCGGGCATAACCTGAGAGAAGTTCAAGAAGAGCTTTGCACGGAGTTTTTCGGTAAATTTGTACTGAACGCGGGCATCAAAAGCAAACGCCGTAAATTCATTTTCCCGTCCGTTGTATTTTGCAGAACCGTCGGCAATGTCATTCGCAAACGTTACGCCAAGTGTTCCCATCAATCTGTCGCGCAAAAGCCGTGGCTGCCAAAAAGCGGCTACCACATTGTTTCCGAAGTGCGGAGCTTTATAAATCAATTCCACGCTGCCGCTTCTGAACCCATAACCAACCCTAAACTGTGGCTCAGGAATCCATGAGATACTGTTGTCCGCATCATCTTTTCCCCAGCTGCTGTTCGTCCATTCAACGGTTTTAGTCTTGTTGCTGAGCGGGGCATAGTTTCCTACAAGCACTGCCGATGCAAATAATCCGCGGTCGCCTTTTGAATAAATGAACTGAAGGTTGGTTCCCTGACCTTCAACACCGTTTCCGAGCTGAGAAGACGACCAACCGTAAGAACGGTCCCATCGGATTGAACCGGCTTCGTGCCCCAAATCATTTTTTGTGAACGAAAGAATTTTCGTCGGGTCTGTAATAAGACCGTAATAAACGCCAAGCTCATTGTCTGCGTGGCAATCAATAATCGTAATCTCACCGAATTTATCTACAAGCCTTTCTTCGCTGCCCTTGAACCAGTGCCGCTCATCTGCAGTACCCGCCACGATTTTTATAGATTCCGTAGGTTTGAACCAGCCAAAGTAAGTGTCAAGCCGGCAATCGCCGACTCCTCCTTGCTGCAAGAATTTCGGCTTAAAATTCAATTCCAGGCCAGCACGTCTGTCGCGCTCCAATTTAAAACGAAAATCTTCTGAAGAATCAGCCCATTTTGTAACCTTGCCAAGTTCGGAAGTTGTTCCCGAATCTTTTACAACTACATCTGAGAGCGCAAAAGGAACCTTAATTCCCATGTCCAGCATAAGATGAGTTTCGGCAAAGAGTGAATTTGCCATAAAAGTTCCTGCCACAAACAGAAGCTTTTTCAAACATTTTTTCATACATCCTCCTTATTTTACATTTGCACAATTAATAAACAAATATAAATTGGTTCATGGTCTAAATGTAAAACGGTTTTTTGATTTGTCAAGGATTATTTTTACATTTTCCGCAAAAAACGAAATTCTTTGCACAAAAACAATGTCGGAAAAATAAAAATCATAATAAAACTTGACATATTCCGTAGTGTGATTTATAACAATTTTATGTAACAAATGCACAAATAAATTTGTGCATAAGAACAAAAAGGAGGATTTCCCATGAAAAAAAGAAAGATTGCAGCAGCTTGCTGCGCAGGATTCATTGCATTGCTTGCAGGCTGCGCAAGCACAGATGAAGTTGCGAAATCAGGAGAGTATAAACCTGTGGAACAAGTTCTTTATCCAACACCAGACGACGCTTTTGTTGCAGATGTAATGCCAATTGCCAACAACGGAAAGCTTGAATTGTATTATTTGTACGAAACAACTCATAACATTCAGGCTTATCATCCAATTCATAAATTCTCCACAGAGAATTTCTATAAATATGAAGACGAAGGACTTGCAGTTCCAACAGGAATCGCAACAGAACCAGACGTTGCCATTGGAACAGGTTCAATTTTCAAGGCGAAAGACGGACTTTTTCACTGCTTTTATACAGGACACAACGACAGTTTTGCGGCGCAAGGAAAACCAAAAGAATGTATTCTTCATGCGGTAAGCCGCGATGCAATCACATGGGAAAAACTCAAAGACGAAGTGCTGTACGCGCCAGAAGGTTATTCCAACAATGACTTCCGAGACCCGGAACTTCTTTGGAGCGATGAAGAAAACTGTTACTGGCTGCTCGTTGCAACTAGGGAAGAGGCAAACGGCGGAATCGTTGCAAAATTTACCTCAACGGACTTAAAAAATTGGACTTTCAAGGGGCCTCTTTACGCTCCTCACAAGCAGTGGATGCTAGAATGTCCTGACTTATTCAAGATGGGCGACAAATACTATCTGTTCTTCAGTTGGGATTGCGTAACTTACTATGCAGTTGGAAAAACAATGAACGGACCGTTCACTGCGCCAAAAGACAATGTTCTTGACGGAACGAACTTTATCTTCTATGCCGCAAAAACAGCAGAACTCAAGGGAAAACGATATCTTTGCGGCTGGCTAGGACGTTCACAAGAAGAAGGATACGACACAGGAAAATATCAGTGGGCAGGAAATATGCTGATTCATCAGCTTGTTCAGCACGAAGACGGTTCTTTAGGAGTTAAAATGCCCGAAAGTATGTCTGAATATTTCGGAACTCAAAAAAAACTTGAAGCAGGAACTACAGAAGGCAAAGTAGAATCTGAAAACGGAACATTCCAACTTTCTGCAAAAAAAGGGGAGCGGGCTGTTGTTGATTTAGGAACTAGAGAAGCAACAATGCTTATGGAATGTGACGTTACGATTGGAAAAGACGGAATTGCAGGTTTTGCCTTTGGAAATCCTAAAAAGAATTTTAAGAGCTATTACGCCCTTGCATTGGATGCAAAACGAAACTGCATTCATTACGAAGGCTATAAACTCGGCGGATTTGAAAACGTAGTTTCTTCAGAACCAATCGCCCTCACAAAATTCAATTTTAAGCCAGGAACGAAACATCATGTTACAATTGTTGCAGAGAACGAAATAGTAATTCTGTATATTGATGATGCGAAAGTTCTTAGCAGCCGAATTTACAACTCCACAAATGGAGCGCACATGGCACTTTTTACAACTGAGGCGGACGCAACCTTTGAAAACATTTCCGTAAAAGTGCCACAATAACAATTTGTGCATTTGACACAGTTTTTGTTGTGTATTACATTTTAAACTATGCCAAGAAAAGTAACGATACAAGATATTGCAAATGAAATGGGGCTTTCTCGAAATACAGTTTCCAAGGCCATAAACAGTACTGGAATCATCGCGGATTCAACGCGGGAAGCCATCCTGAAAAAGGCTTCGGAAATGGGCTACAAGCTCTTTGTTATGCCACAGGCTTCATCAGAAAGAACTGAAGAACAAGCTGGCATGAACAAAGAACTTGTGCTTTTTACCGGCGCAGCTTTAGGAGGCTCTCATTTTTCAACAAAAATGCTAGATGAGATGCAGCTTGAAGCTTCACGCTTGGGCTACGGTTTTACAATTTATCGTGTCATGCCGCAAGAACGTGAAAATCTTAAACTACCCGCTAATTTTGATATAAAACGGGTTGCGGGATTGTTTTGCGTAGAAATGTTCGACAATGCCTACAGCCAAATGCTTTGCTCGCTCGGCCTACCGTTACTCTTCATTGATACAGCCGTCGCTTTTAACGAAAAACCACTTCGTGCTGACGTTCTTTTAATGGAAAACAGGAGCGGAATCTACGATTTTATAAAAGAGATGGCTAATCGTGGCAAAACAAAAATAGGATTCGTTGGAGAATCCATGCACTGTATGTCTTTTTACGAACGCTACGATGCTTACATGGGCGCGCTCAGACTTTTTAAACTACCATTTAAAGAAGAATGGTGCCTGACGGGAACTTCACAGGGTCTGAACTATCCGAGTCACGCAGAATATACAAAATACCTTGAAGAATCGTTCAAAAAATGGGAAGAAAAACCAGAAGTCATTATATGTGCAAATGATTTTGTCGCGGTAGACACAATGCAAACACTCAAAAAACTCGGTACAAATATTCCCAACGACATTCTGCTCTGCGGTTTTGACGATGCACCAGAATCTCGTAAGGAACCAGAAATGCTTTTCCGAACCGTATATGTGGAAAGCACCCTTATATATCGTGAATCCACAGGAGATTAATCATTATGGAAAAGAAATTTGATGTCGCCGCCCTCGGCGAAATACTTATAGACTTTACTTTTGCAGGCAAATCTGCAGACGGAAAAAATCTTTTTGAAGAAAACCCAGGCGGTGCGCCAGCAAACTGCGTGGCCGCCCTAACAAAACTCGGCGGAAAAGGAGCTTTCCTCGGCATGACCGGCACAGACTCTTTTGGAGCCGACTTACGAGCCGTTCTTGAAAATCTTAAAATAAACACGGATGGACTTTGCACCACAAAAGCTCAGCACACAACACTTGCTTTCGTAAGTCTAGACGAAAACGGCGAAAGACACTTTTCATTCTGCCGAAATCCTGGTGCCGACACACAACTTTCTGCAGAAGATTTGAACAAAAATGTTCTCGAAAATGCAAAAATCCTTCATATCGGTTCGCTTTCTCTCACAGACGAACCTGCAAAATCTGCCACAGAAGAAGCTGTTAAAATCGTTAAGAACGCAGGCGGACTTGTTTCTTACGACCCAAATTACAGAGAAAATCTGTGGGGCAACAGAAAAGATGCAATTTCAATCATAAAAGGAATGATTCCAAAAGCAGATATTCTAAAAATTTCTGAGGAAGAATTTTTCCTTTTATACGGAACGAACTGTTCCCATGAAGCAGCCGCAAACGAAATACTTTCGGAAGGAACATCTCTCGTTTTAATAACATTAGGAGCGGAAGGTGTTTTTTATGCATTCAAAAATGGCTCATGTAAAATTGAAACCGGCACTGTAAAAGCAAAAAAAACCACAGCAGTAGATACAACAGGAGCAGGGGACAGTTTTAATGGAGGACTTTTGTACAAACTAACACGTCGTGCAGAGCCATTAAAATTCAACAAGTCGAATCTTGAAGATGACTTGAGTTTTGCAAACACTGTTGCCGCAATTTGCGTTTCTCGGCGAGGCGCAATTCCAGCTCTTCCGACACTCAGCGAAGTAGAAAATTTCAAATCTGTCTAATGACAACAAATAAAGTTTTACCTTCAACATTATTCAGTCGCAAACGAAATGTAAAATTCTGTCTACTGAACAAGGTCGAAGGTAAACTAGAAAGAATGACCGACTTTGCAAAAAGAAAACTCAAATATAAAATTCGTATCAACATGTATCAAAAAATACAACTTAAAAAAAGAAAGAATACTCGCGAAATATTTTGAAGTGAAGACACTGAAAAATATTTCGCAGTGGACAGAATACACATTATCAGAAGTTAATAACGTGAAAATTTTTGTTAGTTGAAAAAAGAATTCAATCAGTTTTTGAGCGGTCTATGCACGTTTTAAAGTGAATACACGTGTTTGTGCGCAATTTTTGTCATCTTTTATACCAGTTGATTCTAAATTCACTTCGTATTTAAAAGTCGTTCCTGCAATCGCACTGTTTACGAATTGTTCTTGCAAAAGATAATAAACCTTCAAATCACCGTTTGTTTTTTCCCAGTATTTTTTGTGCGGGTCATTCTTGTAAGTCCATTGAACTTTATCATCGCTCATAGAAATTATATTTTTTTTGCAATCTTCATTGTCGTAACAATCAACAAGAATCAACGAATCGAAAATATCAAGAGCCTCTTCAGCATTTTTAACAACTTTTGAAATGCGGCGAGTTTCGCCCACCTGAGCGCAAAACCTACTTACGGCATCAAATGCACCCTCGTTCATCTGCATCAGCGCAGTTACGGCGAATGCAAATCTTGACTCTGCTGTGGCTGTGTAAAGTTTTAGGAATTGTTTTGCCGCATCCAAATCGATTACGCATTCAAAATCACCGTCTGGAATTGCTCCGCAATTCAAATCAATATAGTCCATGAGTTTTTCGGCTCCGCACTGCACGCCAACATAAGCAATTTCGTCCGCCAGACTTCCCAGGAACCTGATTTTTTTATATTGATTTTTGTATTCAAGAATCTCGTTTTCTTCCATAATATAATACTATTTTCGATACAAGATTTGGTCAATGATGTATATTATTTGTGCAAACTTTGCGTAGCTTTGGAGGATTTATGGAAGCAATGTACGCTAAACGATTTGAGAACGTTCGCAGCGAAATGAATAAACGGAAAATAGACGCACTTGTTGTTACAGACCCTTTTTCTATCTGGTATCTTTCGGGAATTTGGAACGACCCGCATGAAAGAATGTACGTTCTTTTGATAGAAAAAAAATCGGTTGAATTTTTTGTGAACAAACTTTTTAACATTCCCAAAAATGAATTCAACGAACACTGGTTTTCCGACACGGACGATTATGTTGCAATGCTTTCGGAAGAACTGGGCAAGAGTGATGCGTGCACGGTGGGAATCGACAAAACTTGGTCGGCAAGATTTTTAATTCCGCTTACGGAAAAATGTCCGAAGTTAAAATTTGTTCTCGGAAGTGATTGCGTTGACAATTCGAGAGCCTGCAAGGATGACCAAGAAATCGCTTTTATGAAGGAAGCTTCAAGAATCAATGATATTTGCATCCAGCGGGGAATTGATTTTGTGCGTTCTGGCATGACAGAAAAAAAAGTTGCTGATTACATTGATGCGCAGTTTAAAATCGAAGGAGCTGAGTCACCGAGTTTTGAGACAATCGTTTCGTTCGGCGCGAATGCGGCAGACCCGCACCACTCCCCTGACGAAACAGTCGTAAAAGAAGGTGATTGCGTTTTGATTGATATGGGTTGCAAGAAAAATCGTTATTGCTCCGACATGACGCGAACGGTTTTCTTTAAGAAAGCCCCAGAAGAATACACGAAGATTCATGATTTGGTACGGACGGCAAATGAACGGGCTGAATCTCTCATAAAACCTGGAATTCCGATTTGCGAAATTGACAAGGCTGCCCGCGATGTGATTAGCGAGGCCGGCTACGGAGAATTTTTTACGCACAGGCTCGGTCATTTTATTGGACAGACTGACCATGAACAGGGGGACGTAAGTTCCGCAAACAAAAATCTTACAAAAGAAGGCATGATTTTTAGTGTTGAACCAGGTGTTTATTTGCCCGGAAAATTCGGCGTTCGAATTGAAGATTTGGTTTTGGTCACAAAAGATGGCTGTGAAGTTTTAAATCACGTGGACAAGCATTGGAAAGTTATCGGGTAAATTAACCGGAGCGATTGGAGCGATGACGAAATAAATTCGGCATACATGCATTCGAATTTTTGTCATTTCACAAAATATTTTGGGTCATTTTGAACTTGATTCAGAACCTTGCATAAAAAAGGCTGGCTTCAAAACTGGAGTCAGCCTTTTTTGCTTAGTTCAGCTTAACGTCTTTGATGTTAACTGATTTAATGTTTGGTGTGCGACCGTCTTCGCTGTACGGAATTGAAAGTTTTCCTTCGCGAATCATCTGGTAAACTTTCTCTGCTTCTGGCGGGAAGTTGTATCCTGTAATTTTCCAGTTGTTGTCACATTCAGGCTGGATAGTTCCTTTTTTCTGAATGTATGCAGAAATGATGTCGCGGAGAGCATCGTTTGACTGATAAACAACAGCGTCTGGAGATGAACTGATAAGTCCTGCTTTTGCAAGTCCGCCGTAACGGTAGTTGTTCATTGCAAGAATGAGCTGTTCGTCATCTTTTAAAGGTGCGCCCTTGTACATTACGTTCTTGATTCGGCTTCCAGCTGACTGGCTAATGTCAATTTCGTAGTCAACTCCCTGGAACATGTCATACATGTAAAGTCTAATAGAAGGATTAAAGCTGATTGTAACATCTCCCTCAACGAATTGGTTAAAGAAGTTTCCAGCCTGCTCTTCCATTACGGCTTTGAGCTGTTTTCCAGTTACTTTTACGCCAAAGAGCGTATTGTCGTACTTGTAGATTTTTACACCATCGCGTTTTCTAAAATCACCTTTTGTAAGATTGCTTGTCTCGTCAAAGAGAGCTGTACATGCAACATCTGCTTTTACAGTCTCAAGCTGAACTTTGTTGATAAGGTCAATCATTGCAGTGTCCTGAAGAGCCGCTGTAGGGATTCCCTTGATTCCGTTCCAATACAATGCTGGAAGGAAGTCGGCTCCAACTTTTCCTACCGGTGTGTTAGCAATTTTGCGACTAGCCTCGTGCGTTTTTTCGTTGAATTTAAGGATTTCAGCATCCGGTTCAACATTTGCGCCCTTAACTTTGAGCATTTCGCCTTTTCGCTCTGTAAGAACCCATTTTCCGTCCTTTTTCTCAAAAGTAAACGTTGCTTTTGCAACATCGCTTCCTTTTGAACCTGGCTCAAGAATAAGAGCACCGTTAGACGCTGTTTTGTTGATTACAGAGTGTGCGTGACCAATAAAGAATGCGGCGATTTTGTCTCCGTATTTTTCAGCGATTGGCTCCATTCCTGTAGAACCATACTCACCGTCTGCACCGTAATGAGAAACAATCATAATTGCGTCGGCTTTGCCTTCAAGTTCTTTGAGAACTGTTTCCATTTCATCAACTGGCTGTGTAAAATGAAGTCCTTTAAAGTGACTTGGGTCAGCTGCTTCCCACTGGTCGATATGCGGAGCTGTAAGTCCTACGAGAGCGATTTTTACGCCGTTAACTTCTTTAATCAAGTATGGTTTGAGCCATCTCTTGTTCTTCTTTGTGTAGATGTTTGCGCCGATTGTTGGTGCTTTAAAAGTCTTGAGCGTTTTCTGAAGGTTTTTGAACTCAAAGTTGAATTCGTGGTTTCCGAGAACGTGAAGGTCGTAATTCATCAAGTTCATCGCTCCGACCATCGGTGTTACTTTCTGGTTTCGGAATTCCTGAATAAGGTTGTCCTGAAGGTTGTCTCCGCAGTCAACGAGCAAAAGAGTCGGGTCTTTCTGTCGTTCCTGTTTGATTACTGTAGCAACTTTTGCAAGTCCGTTGTCTGCCGCAGTGTCTGTTGCATAATCCCACGGAGCGATTGCTCCATGAATGTCGCTTGTCTCAAGTATTGTGACGGTTGCTTTTTCCTGTGCAAAAGCAAAAGATGCCATCATTGCAATGGAAAGTCCCAATACTGATTTTAAAAGAGTTTTTTTCATTTAAAATCTCCTCATAAATTTTCTTACCTACTAGCATACAACAAAATTTATGAGTTGTCATATCCACCGCAAGTGTTTATAAAATCGAAAATATTACAATTATGCAGGCAACTCCGCCAGAAACTTTGTTCACGGCGATTTTTCGGACAAAGGAATTAATCAAAATCTCTCCGCCTATACTTTCTTCCTTGCTGTTAGTGATTGCCTCCCATTTTCCAGAGTTTATGCATTTTTCAACACATTCGCAAAAGTGTTTTTCTGGACTCTTGTTTAGAACGATTTCACGCTTAAAAATCGAGTCGTTGTCAATAAAATTCGTTCGCACAAGAAAATCCACGTAATTTTTGTTGTAGCGAAGCAAATAATACTCACCGTTACGATATTCAAAAATTCCCATCGGAAGGCCATTAAAATAATCATTTGTATTGCACTGAACTTCGTTGTAAATCGAAGGGTCATTAAGATTCACTTTGCTTATGCGCTCGTAATAATCACGGGAGTCTTCAGGCTCAAAACCAATTCCAACGCCAATTCGGTAGCGCTCAAGAATTATTGAGAGAGGATTCGGCTTGCTAAAATAATATCCCTGAATTTTGTCGCAACCAATATCGCGGAGGAACCTAAACTGCTCTTCCGTTTCAACGCCTTCCACAAGCGTGTCGATTCCAAGCTTATTTGCCATTTGAACAAGTTCGGTAAGAATAATGTGACTTTTCTTTGACTTTTCAAAATCCCGCATAAATTTCATGTCGAATTTTATCAAATCAAAATTGAATTCCTGCAAAATATTCAAAGAAGAATATCCGCTTCCAAAATCATCCATCCAGACTTTGAATCCTTTTGAATGGAAAGACTGAATCTGAGATTTTATGAACTCAATGTCAATTCCCACTACGCCCTCTGTAATCTCGACAATAAGCATGTCCCTGGAAAAACCTGACGCATCAACTTTTTTACAGATTTCGTTTACAACGTCGCACATTTCAAAATCAGAGCGCGACAAATTTATAGAAACTGGAGCGACTTGAATTCCGTCGTCTTTTTTGCGCTTCAAGTCTTCTAGAATTCTGTCAACCATGTATAAATCAAGCTTGTAAATGAGTTTTGTCTCTTCGAGAATCGGCACAAAATCTTTTGGCATAATCACGCCACGGTGCGGGTCAATCCAGCGGGCAAGGGACTCTTCGTTGCACACACGACGGTTCACTCCGCGCACAATCGGCTGGTAAAACGCGTGAATCCAATTTTCTTCGAGCGCACGGTCAAAATTGTGAAGAATATATTCCCGGTTCAAAGAATCGATTCTAAGCTGCTCACTGTAATAGAAGAATTTTGATTCAAAAACGTGTTTATCCTGGTCGCAGGCAATTTTTGCACGGTCGCACGCCGTACTTGCATCAATTTTTTCAAACTGGTCAAGGTAAACTCCAACTCGCACAGGAAGATTTTTTCCGTTATTAACAGTTTTAAGTTCTTCTAAAATGACTTTGAGCTTAACTTCGAGATTTTCGGATTCAACAAAGGCCGCAAAATGGTCTTGCCCCAACCGGCTACAATTTTTTTTGCTGTAATGCTTTGCCAAAACTTCTGCCACTGCGCAAAGGAGTTTGTCCCCTTCCCTAAGCCCGTTCGCTTCGTTAAACGACTTCATTCCAGAAAGGTCAAAATAAAGAAATGCGGTGGTCTTTCCGGTCATGGAAATTTGTTTTTTTCCAAATTCCGCAAGACGAAGAAAATAAAACATGTTCGGAAGGTTCGTAAGCGAATCGTAATAATTTCCGCGAATCATGCTTTCTTCGTTGAGCATTCCTGAAATTTTGTTCGAAAGTTTTTGCTCTATGAGCCCGTTGTTTTCGCGAATATCTTCTTTTACGTACCAGATTACCGCAAGATTTACCTCGTCATCAGCAGAAAAACATCTTCCGTGGGCGTGCATCACGCTGTAACCATCTTCGCAAGGAATTTTGTAGCGGTACACGGCATCGTATTCACCGCCCTGCGTGGTAAAATTGTACAGAAGGCTCGCCACCCGAACAACATCGTCTGGATGAAAATTCAGGAACTTATTGTCAATGGAAAGTGCCATTAATTCCCGGCGCGACATTCGCATGAGCCTGCAAAGTCCGTCAGAAATCGTGAGCGTAAATAATTTTTGATTTTTGACTTGATAGATGATAAAAGGAATGCACGAAGCTTCAATCATATCAAGATTTTCATCACTGAATTTGAATCCTTTTTCCATAATTTAAATTCCTTTTTTTAATTTGCTTTACACAATCTTAAAATTACTTTTAAATTATAGCACCATATTTTGAATCTGCAAGTTTTTCAGTTGGTGGTTTCGACGCTGCTCAACCACCGTTACATTTGAGACGCAAAGAATACCGAAACTTCCGAAAGGATTCGTTTTATTTCCTTGTCATGTTTTTCGGCAAAGTTGCACGCCCCAATATAGCCAATTATCTCGCCGTCTTTTTTAAGCGGAACCTGCACGACATTTCTTATTCCTGTGCTGATTATGAATTCATAAAGTTCTGAATCAGCTTTTTTTATTGATTCAAGGCTTTCAAAAGTAAAATCTTTTTTTTGCCCCTCAGGTAAATCATCATGTTTGAGAGCGCGCAAATATGAACGTGCGATATTCTGGAATTTTTTTCGGCACGAAGGAATTCCGTTCATATTCCATTCATATTTTGTGCTGAAAGTTTTTTCGTCCACAGAAAGAATATAAATGTGCTCAGCCTGAATAACAGAGCTAAGTTCTTTGAGCGAAGAATTTATCGTTTCACCGCTGTTCTGATTGAGCAAGAATTTTTTTGCAATTCTAATAATCGTATCGGCAACAGCTTTTTGGTTTTTCTGCCTAGAAAGTTCATTGTGAACAGAATCAATATTTACGAGCGTAATTGAACAGTAGCCATAAACATCAAGAGGCGTAAGGAAAGATTCAATCCAGCAGCCGAGCATGTCATGGAACTTATTTTCGTGAATTTGTTTTTTTTGTTTCGACAACGGCATAAAAATCCACAATCCATTGCGGGTCGGGATTGAGGAAAATATCGTAATACCGTTTACCTTCAAGTTCATCTTTTGTTTTTTTGTAGGAAGTTGCAATATTCTTCGTTTACAAAAACGTACTCAAAATCCACAGGTCTATGAGTTTCGCTGTCAAAAATCAATTTTACGACTGCATACGGAATCGGGAGTTTTCTGTAACTTTCAAGCTCCAAAAGTTCTGAATGATTCAGGAAGTCAGGCTCGGTTACAGAAAGATTTCTAAGTTCATTTGCTGTTTTTCGGAGTCGCTCAATAAAATCCTTTTCGTGAACTTTTTCCCGCAAAAACTGGAGTTCATTTCGGTAGCCGATGTGTCGGGCCGAAATTTCAAGCAGTTTCCGAGTGTCTGCAGTATTTGACGTATCGTAATTATCGACTCCCAAAAATCCAGCGAGTTTTCCGTTCATAAAAATTGGAGTTTCAATAACTCTGTTGACATTTGATATTTTTAGCAAATCGTATCGTTCAGGAGTGTCGGAATTATAAAGTTCAATGTCATCAACAACCGAACTTATCCAATTTTCTGGCGAGGCTGTAAAATTCTTTAAGTAGTCGTTAATCGGAAGATTCTGCCACTTGTCAATAACCTCCTCCACGCCAGCGTTACACCACTCAAATGTGTTACTGATTGTTTCTCCCGAAATGCTCATAATAAAAACGCGGTCGCAATTTACAGCTTCGCCGATTGTTTTTAGAGCCTCGTTCATTATTTTTGCGTAATCTACCGGGCTAGAAAGAAGGGCTGCGACTTTCATACAGAGTCCGTCAATTTTAATAGCCTTTATTGCGGTTGCCCGCGACTGCGAAAGCATTCTATTCTCTTCGTCTTTTTTTTGCTGAATCAGACTCATTGAAATCATGTGAGCGGCCGCCTGCATGATTTTTTGAGCGTCCACCGGTGCCGTCGTTGAATAATTATCCACACCAACGTAACCCATCAACTTGCCATCGCAAAAAAATGGCATTGCCAAAAATCGGTCGATGCAACGTGATTTAAAATAATTATAAGCGCTCGGATATTCAAATTTTAGCAATGCGACATCTTCAAAGCTTACGCAATTTTCTTTTTCAAAAAGCCGTTCCCAGCCAGCAATGTATCTGTAACTCAAATTCTTTCGGTTATCCGCTTCTGGAGAAACCCCTTCCCTGCACCATTCAAACGAACTCGTAAAAATTCGTCGGTCTGTTTCAAAAATGTAAACTCTGTCTGCATTCAAGAGCGTACCAATTTCTAAGAGAGCCTTGTTGATGGCAATTTTACCATTTTTCTCTTTAATAAAAATCTGCGAAAGAAAAAGCATTGCATCTGCGGTTGTATGGCCAATCATGTTTTCTTTATACTTCTGGCGCTCATCATCAATAACGTCGAATATCAAGGAACATGTGCCATTAAAAGAAGCCGGAGCGGACGTAAATTTTACCCAATGATGAAGGACTGCGCTGTAAAGCTTGCCAGAAACATATTCGCCTTTGGTTGCGCTGTAAACGTATTCGAGCCATTTTTTGTCGTTTCGCGGAAAAAGCGAATAATAATTTTTGCCAATCAAACTGTCCCGCGAATGTGCGCTAAGTTCGCAATATTTTTGATTTACAAAAAGATAGCGGATATCAACTGGGTTTTCGTTATTTTCGTCCATCACGATTTTTACTACGACTAACGGAACTGGAATGTCATTGTATACGTCCAGAAAAATGTCTTTTTCTTCAATTAGCCAGTTGTTATCTTCATCTTCGTTTTTTATTAGAGTCTTTCGTTTGTAAGCTAAATCAATTACTTTTAAAACCGTATCTCTTTCGGAACCTCTGGCAATTCCACATTCCACTTTTAAATTGCAAGTTGAATAGTCATTTTTTGAAAATTCCTCAATTTTTCTTTCAAACCCCTTCACCATTTTGTCTACGGCGAGTCTTTCGGTTTTTCGGTAGGACAAGAGCAAAATTAGGCTTTTGTAGCTTCGGGCAATCGTTGCTTTGCTGCCAAAAGATTCTTTTATCAAATCCGCAATTTTTAAAATCAACTGGTTTGTAAGCGTGTCGTCTTGCGAAGTCTCAAGATTTTCAAATCCGTTTATGCGCAAAAGAATAAACGCGTAATCTTCGGCGTTTTTTCTAAAATTATCGTCAAAGTCTGAAAGGCATAAAAACATGCCCTGAAAATTCAAAAATCCAGTCAATGAATCTTTGTAGTCTTTTTTTTCTTACATCGACTATTCGTTTTTCGTCGATTTCAGAATCAAAAAAATATCCCATGAGGCCGACAATTTTTCCGTCATGGTAAATAGGGAATTTTGTGGCTTGAATGTCGTGCGGAAGTCCGTTAATAATATTTTTTCCGCTTGCATTCTGAATCATAATGCCCTTTTCAAGAACATCCATCTCATCTTTTTTGAAAGGGCTGTCGTCTATGTGCCAGCCAATTTCTTCGTCAGTTTTTCCGATGATTGTCTTGGAGCTACGCATTCCGTAATAATTCAGGAAAGCGCGACTTGCTCCCAAAAATCGCCTGTTTTTGTCTTTCCAAAAAAACTTTATGTCCGATTCAAAAACGGCAGAATTCCAAAAATCAACTGTCGAAGCAGATTTGGAATCGCTCAAGATATTGTTCAAGCTCACCAATCGGTCAACGAGAATTTTTTTGTCTTTTTGGTCTTCAAGCAAGCTTGGTTTTATGCAGACGAGCAATTTTTCGCCGTCCGTGTCTGGAATCGAAATGATTAGAAACGAAGTCCACTCGTAGCTTCCGTTGTCTTTTTTTACCGGGAAAAGATCGCTAAAACTTCCCCGCTCGTTCAGTTTGAACATTTCTGCGATATATTTGCGATTCATCAGTTTTCGGAATCGTTCCAAATCATCCACGTGAATATAGCGCACATTGTAGTGAGCGTAAAAATCTTTTAGACCATAAATAACATCGCCTTCGTTTTCGTTAGGAAGATTGCTCACAATAACGGTGCGAGAATCTTCCTTAAAATCTATAAGATAAATGCTTTCGTAAATCGCCATAATATTGCGCATTACGATGTCGAGCTGGCGAGAATTTTGCTGTTCTTCATAAATGGAACCGTCGATTGTGGCCGAAAGCATGTTGCCTTGTCTTGAAGAAGCGACCGAAGCAAACATAAAACGGAAATATCGGTTGTTCACCACAAATGTCATTATTTCACGATTGCCAGAACTTATAGTTTTTTCTGCAAGCGCACGGAATTTTCGGCCCAAAACTGAATTCAACTGATTCATGTACGATTCAAAAATGAATTCGTCGCCAATATTCGCATGGGCAATTTCTTCTATATATTTGTTGTTTCTAAAAATTGTCGTGAACCGCTTTCCGTCGTAAAAAAAGAGTGCAAAAGGTCGTTTTGAAACAAAATCGATAAGTCCAGTCTTTTGATAGAACGATGCGGTTTCCAGTGTTTCAAAATTGATTCCAGTGCGTTTGAGATGGTCAAGCTGCTCGGTAATTGCATCGGGTTTTCCGTAGTAATATCCCTGAATTCTTTCGCAGCCAATGCTCTTCAAAAAATCAATATGCTCTTCGGTCTCAACGCCTTCTGCCAACGTGTGGATTCCGAGAGCCTTCGCCATTTTTACGGCCATCGTAACGATTTTTCGGGAACGCTCGTTAAAATCACGAAGGAAAGCCATGTCGATTTTAATTTCATCAAAATCAAAATCTTTGAGAACGTTCAGAGACGAGTATCCGCTTCCAAAATCGTCCATCCACACTTCAAAACCAGCCGCATGGAAGCGGTCGATTGCATGGCGAATTACGTCCTGATTACTCATAAGAGAACTTTCGGTAATTTCTATGGCAATTAGGCCTCTCTTTACTCCATGAATGTCACAAGCAGAGGAAATTATTTTAACCGGGTCACAGTAGTCAAAATCGGAGCGCGAAATATTCACGGAAATCGGAACTACAGGAAGACCTTCTTTTATACGATGCTGCAGCATTGTAAGAACGCGCTCAACGATATACATGTCGAGTTTGTAGGAAAGCCCATTTTCTTCGAGAATCGGAATAAAATCTGCCGGCGAAATGAGTCCGTGCTCAGGGTCGCGCCAGCGTGCAAGTGCTTCAAGATTACAGAGCCGACCGTTTAAAGTGCGCACAACGGGCTGATAATACGGCTCAACCCACCGCTCATTAATCGCCTGATGAATGTGCGAGATGATATATTCCTTTTTCCAAAGGATTTTTGACATTTTTTCGTTGAACCAGGCATAATCGGATTCCTGAGTGCCTTTAAGCGTATCGGCAGCGGCTTTTGCCCGGTTACAAACCACATCAACGGAAATATCCGAGGGGAATTCGGCAATTCCCATTCTGAGCGGAAGGTTTCGCGGATTTGACTCAGAAACATTCAAATCAATAATAACGTTATTTAAGAGTCCTTCCACATCTTTTGAGTCGCAGAACCCATAAAAGTGGTCTTCGCCGAATCTTGAACACCTCTCGCTTCCAAGATGTTTTTTTAAGATGTGAGCAAAATTTAAAAGATGATTGTCGCCTTCTTCAACTCCGTACCGATTGTTAAAAGTCTTCATGCCCGTAAAATCAAATGCAATAATTACGGGCGTTCCGCCATCTTCAATTATTTTGTAAGCGCCTTGCTTAACGAGTTCTATAAAATACCAGCGCAACGGAAGGCCAGTCAGAAGGTCAAGTTTAATTTTTAAAAACGAAATGAAAACATAAAAAAGTGGGCCTTCATCCTCGTCAAAGCAAAGTTTTCCGAAGTCCTGAACGTATTTGAGTTTTCCAGAACGGGTCATAATACGGTAATGAGCGTTGTCGTAAAAATTTTGGTCCAGCTTGTGCTGCAATTTTATGCTGGATTCCACAGATTTTAAATCTTCAGAATAAACAACGCCTTTAAAAGTTCCGCCTGTAAGTTCAAGAAACTGCTCTTCGGTTTCGCATTCAAAAATTTCAAGGAGAGATGGATTTGCATAGAGAATTTCTTCTGTGTCGTCAGCGCGATAAATCAAAAAACCGCCGGGCATAAAAGAAAATCCGTTTTGAATATATTTTTTGTTAAAGTCACTTTTCGTAAAGGTCTGAACGCTCATAAAAGACGCTCCTGAAAATAAAACATTTTCTAATTCAATGTTTATTCTATCACGATTTTTCCGAATTTAAAAATTATTCTTAATCTTTTATGAATTTTTTATGAAAAAACTCTCATTTTTCTCTTGAGAAATTTATTTCGCCAATGCCCGTCAGAGATTCCGAAACCAGTTCGGAATGACAAGTTTTTTTTCATCGGAATGACGAGTTCTTTCGTCACTGGAATGGCCAGTTTTTTGTCACCTCGAGCGCAGTCGAGAGGTCTACAAGAGATAGTTTTCTCCATTCCGCTATTGTTCAGGAACAGTAGATGTCTCGACTTCGCTCGACATGACAGAGCGGGACGCTCACATGACAGACTAGTACGCTCGCATGACAGAGTGGAACGCTCAGTATGACCAGTCACAAGTTTTCAGTTCTTTCGTGCGCATCATGCTTAACTCGTTTCAGCATCCGTGCCCACATCGAGTGCAGAGATTCCGAAATAAATTCGGAATGACAAGTTTTTCATCGGAATGACAAATTCTTTCGCCGCCAGAATGACGATTTTTTTGCAGCGGAATGACGAGTTCTTTCGTCACTGGAATGGCTGTTTTTTGTCACCTCGAGCGTAGTCGAGAGGTCTACAACCGATAGATTTCTCCACTCCGCTATTGTCTGGAAACAGCAGATGTCTCGACTTCGCTCGACATGACAGACTGGGACGCTCACATAACAGACTAGTTCGCTTGACATGACAGACTAGGACGCTCGCATGACAGAGTGGAACGCTCAGTATGACCAGTCACAAGTTTTCAGTTTTGGAATGATAATTTAAAAACGGACTCACCAAAGGGAACAACGCATGGGTTTGAAATTGTTGGGCATTTTGAGTAGAGTATAAAATCATGGCTCAGATTTCCGACACTTCAAAAGGAATTATACTGATAATCTCATCAGCATTTTGTTTTGCGCTCATGGCAGTTTTTGTAAGACTTGCCGGCGACATATTTTTTATGCAAAAAGCATTTTTTAGGAACGCAGTAGCTTTTTTAGTCGCGCTCGTGAGCATACTTTTTGAATCATTTGAATCAAAAGAAAACAAAAACATCTTTTCGGCATTCGGAAAAACCACTTTATTCTTTCTTGTTTTGCGGTCGGTGGCTGGAACAATCGGGATTTTTGGTAATTTTTATGCGGTTGACCATCTTATTTTGTCTGACGCTGCAATTCTCAATAAAATGGCACCATTTTTTACGATTCTGTTCAGTTTTATTTTGCTGAACGAAAAAGTAAAACTCGTTCCGCTGATGGCAATTTTCTTTGCGTTTTTGGGAGCAATGCTTGTCGTAAAACCGAGTTTTGATTTTAGCAAGATGATTCCGACGCTCTCAGGATTTTTAGGCGGGCTTGGAGCAGGCTTCGCATACACTTGCGTCCGAAAATTAAGCACTTTGGGCTGCAAAGGAAAAATTGTAGTCCTGTTCTTTTCGGGATTTTCTATGCTCGCTTCGCTTCCGTACATGATTTTTAATTTTAACCCGATGACGTTAAGCCAAACGCTTTGCCTCGTAATGGCGGGTATTTGCGCGGCAGGCGGGCAATTCACGATTACAGCCGCATACTTTCATGCGCCAGCTGGAAAGATTTCAATTTATGATTATTCGCAGATAATTTTTTCGGCAGTCTTCGGACTGTTAATTTTTGGTCAACTTCCCGATGCTCTAAGTTTTATTGGCTACTTGGTCATTATCTCAATGGCAACGG
The DNA here is from genome assembly GCF_014737315.1 of Treponema zioleckii. Classification (GTDB taxonomy): domain Bacteria; phylum Spirochaetota; class Spirochaetia; order Treponematales; family Treponemataceae; genus Treponema_D; species Treponema_D zioleckii. The sequence goes on from NZ_JPUF01000005.1 coordinate 38,654, forward strand.
TGAATTTCTTTTTTAACAAACGAAACTCAACTCCCCCACAAGCTTAAAACACTCGGTGGCTGGACTTAGTATAACGAATAAAAGTCATGCTGAAGTCGTTTCAGCATCCGTGCCCACATCGAGTGCAGAGATTCCGAAATAAATTCGGAATGACAAGTTTTTTTTCATCGGAATGACGATTTTTTTCATCGGAATGACGAGTTCTTTCGCCGCCGGAATGGCTGTTTTTTGTCACCTCGAGCGTAGTCGAGAGGTCTACAACCGATAGATTTCTCCACTCCGCTATTGTCCGTGAACAGTAGATGTCTCGACTTCGCTCGACATGACAGACTAGTTCGCTCACATGACAGAGTGGAGCGCTCCGTATGACCAGCTCACAAGTTTTTCACTTCTTCCGTGCGTGTCATGCCGACCTTGATTCAGCATCTATACAACGACTGTGAAAGATGCCGAAATAAATTCGGCATGACATGCTAAGGGGAGTTGTGTTTTTAAGCCTAAACTTTGTCTAAAATTCTGTACAGAATGCGGTACAATTCTTTCGCGTCTTCTGCATCAAGTTTTATGCAAGAACCTACTTTTTCAGGAATTGAAACTGCCTTTTCTTTAAGTTCTTCGCCAACCTGAGTAATTTCTATATTCACAATTCGCTCGTCATTTTTTTCGCGGCAACGTGTCAAAAGACCTTTTTCCTGCATACTTTTTAAAAGCGGCGAAAGCGTTCCCGTATCCAAAAAAAGCTGCTTTCCAAGTTCACCAATTGTCAGTTTTTTTCGTTCCCACATTACCATCATCACGATGTATTGGGTATAAGTTAAACCTATTTCTTTTAAGAAAGGCGTGTATTTTCGAAGGATTTCACGCGAAGCAGCATAAAGCGGAAAGCAAAGCTGATTTTTTAGCTGCAAGCAACTGAAATCCTTTTCGTTAAAATTTTCCTTCATTCTATTAATATCGTCAAAGTTCTCCCATTTTATGCGTTTTTTGCAAGTGAACGAACGTATTCAACTGCAGAAAGTCCGGCTTTTGCGCCTTCGTAAACAGCTTTTGAAATTTGAAGGAGTCCGCCGGTCGAATTTCCGCAGGCATAAATTCCTTTGATGTTCGTCTCCATATTCTCGTTTACGGTAATGCTGTCGCCATTCAGGAAGATACCAAGTTTTTTTGCAAAATCTGCGGCTCCAGCCTCACCCAATGCAATGAAAATTCCATCGGCAGAAAGTTCAGTTCCGTCTTCAAATAATATAGAAGAAACTCGTCCGTTTTCGGGATTTCCTTTTATTTCAGAAATTTTTGCAGAATTAATCTCGTATTGTCCGCCGGTGAGCGATTCAATCTGAGACTTGTCTTCCCCATTCGTAAGGATTTTTACTGACGCTGCAACGTTTACAAGGTCACCCGCCTCGCTTGCGGCAAATTTTCCGCTACCGATTACAACAACATTCTTTTTGCGGTAAAAAAATGCATCGCAAATTGCACAATAGCTTACGCCTTTTCCTTCAAAATCTTTTAGGCCTTTTATGTTTGGACGAAGTTTTTTGTTGCCGGTTGCAATCAAAACGGCTTTTGAAGCAATTTCTTCCCCGCCGGCAGTGAGCGTAAAAGTCATATCCGCGTTCATCGTCAAATGAGTAACTTCGGCATCCCGCACTTCCACGCCAAGATTTTTTGCCTGCAAAACTCCGTTGTCATACAAATCGCGCCCAGTAATTCCTTCCGGGAATCCATAATAATTGTCGATTTTATGAGCTTTTTCAAGGCTTCCTTCCCCGTGATAAAGCACCAACACGTTCAAATTTGCTCTTCGCGCATAAAGAGAAGCCGAAATACCAGCAGGGCCTGCTCCAATTATCGTAACATCAAACATAAAACACCTCCAAAAACAATTTTAATTGTAAACGTAAGCCATTCAATCAAAGAATTTTACAAGAGTGACGCAATTTTGTCATCAATCTTTTTTGGCTCAACTGTTGATTCATAGCGTTCAACAACATTTCCGTCCCTGTCAACAAGGAATTTTGTAAAATTCCATTTGATGTTGGCGTTGTTCTTAAAATCCGGGTCGAATTTTGAAACGACCTGATTCATCAGCACGCCTTTAAGACCTGTAAAGCCTTCAAAACCTTTCTGCTCTTTCAAGAATGTATAAAGCGGAAGTTCGTTCTCTCCATTCACCTCGATTTTTTGCATCTGCGGAAACTGAGTGTGATATTTGAATGAACAGAATTCTGTAATTTCTTCGTCGGTTCCAGGAGCTTGATGACCGAACTGGTTGCAAGGAAAATCAAGAATCTCAAGTCCCTTCTCGTGATATTTCTCATACAATTCTTCAAGTCCTTTGTACTGCGGAGTGAATCCACATCCTGTTGCAGTGTTCACAATGAGAACAACCTTTCCCTTGTAGCTTTCAAATGAAACTTTGTTTCCCTTCCCATCATTAAAAGAATAATCGTAAATTGCCATATTGAATCTCCTTGAAAAATCTTTATGTCTATAATATATTGTATACAATACAATTTTGTCAAGCATAGTTTGAAAAAATTTTACTCTATGCTATAATCAATCATCTTCAAAACAAAGGAGTCAGTTCATGGCAAATAAATGATTTCCGAGTTTTGAAAAAAGGAGTTTTTATGAACGAAACTTTAAAAGTGTTGGAAACTCGCCGCAGTTGTCGTAAATTTTTGGACAAAATGATTAGCGAAGACGAACTGAACGCAGTTCTTAAAGCAGGAACTTTCGCACCTTCCGGAAAGAATTTGCAGCCTTCTATTATTCTCGCCGTAACGAACAAAGAAATTCGGGACAAACTTAGCGAAGAAAACCGAAAAATCGGTGGCTGGGGCGAAGGTTTTGACCCATTCTACGGCGCACCAGTCGTTTTGGTCGTGCTTGCCGACAAAGCAGTTTCGCCAAACTACATTTATGACGGTTCGCTTGTTATGGGAAATCTTATGAATGCCGCTGAATCGCTTGGACTCGGTTCTATTTGGATTCATCGGGCAAAGCAAGAATTTGAAAGTGACTTTGGCAAAAAACTCCTTTCTGATTTAGGAATCAAAGGTGATTTTGAAGGCATTGGTCACGTTGCTTTGGGCTACAAGGCCGAAGGCGGAACAAGGGACGCTGCTCCTCGCAAAGAAAACTATATTTACAGAATAAAATAAAAGCTGAATTTTACGGGCTGCCCAGTAACTTATTGGGCAGCCCTTTTTTGATGTAAAAAAATCAACTTTTTAAATAAAAAATTCAACTCTTTTATAAGAAATCTTTCAATTTTTATTCAGAATTCCTAAAAAAATCAAAAAAAAATCCTAAATATTTCAATTCAAAAACGGCATTTGTGGACTTAACATTAGAACCATAGTAATGCATCTAAAAAAGGAGGAAAAATTAGATGAAAAAATTGATTGCTTGTCTTATGGCTCTTATGTGCCTTACCTCTGTTTTCGCTGCTAAGAAAAAAGGCGACGGAAAAATCAAGATTGGTATCATCAACAACCCGCCATCAGAATCAGGTTATCGTGCTGCCAATGTAAAGGACTTTGAGACTGTTTTCACATCTGCAAAATATGATGTAAAAACTTTCTACAGCCTTAAAAACGATGAGCAGTTGAATGCTGCTGCACAGTTCATCACAGACGGCGTTGACTACATTCTTCTTTCTGCTGCTGCTACAGACGGATGGGAAAAAGTTCTCAAGAACGCTAAGAAAAACGGAATCAAAGTTTTCTTGTTTGACCGAATGATTAACGTTAACGCTAAGTACTATGAAGCTGCTGTAGTTTCAGACATGGCAAAAGAAGGCGACACAGCTGTTGCATGGCTCAAGGCTCAGAAACTCCCAGAATACAAAGTAGTTCACATTCAGGGCGCTATGGGTTCAGACGCTCAGATTGGTCGTACAAAGGCTTTGAATGCAGAGTTCGCTTCTGGCAAAATGACAAAAGTTGCTCAGCAGACTGCTACATGGGACGAAGCTGAAGCAAAGAAAATCGTTGAAGCTGTTATCAACTCAAAGAAAGACTTTAACGTAATCTACGCTGAGAACGACGGTATGGCTAAGGGTGCAGTTGCTGCTCTCGATGAAGCTGGTATCACACACGGTGTAAACGGAAAAGTTATCGTAATGGGCTTCGACTGCAACAAATGGGCTTTGCGCGAACTTTTGGCTAAAAACTGGAACTACGACGGACAGTGCTCTCCATTCCAGGCTGCTGTAATCGAAAAAATGATTTCTACAGGTAAAGTTACTTCAAAGAAAATCATTTCTAACGAAAAGGGATTTGATGCAAACACAATCACACAGGCTGACATTGACAAATACGGTCTTGGTGACTAGTCAGCTTTTCTTATAAGCGGGCTGTGAACGGCGTAAAGTGTGTTAAACATATTTTACGCCGTTTTTTTTAAGGGTGACTTTAGGTATGACGATGAGAAAAAAAGATGTTGTTTTGGCAATGCGCGGAATTTACAAAGAATTCCCTGGGGTAAAGGCATTGCAGAATGTTGACTTTACACTCTGCGAAGGAGAAATCCACGCGCTCATGGGCGAGAACGGAGCCGGAAAGTCAACTCTGGTAAAAGTTCTTACAGGCGTTCACATTAAGGACGCGGGAGAAATTAGGATTGCAGGCAACAAAGGCCCTGTAAACATTCGTTCCCCACAGGATGCCCAGAACTTGGGTATTTCTACAGTATATCAGGAAATAACTCTCTGCCCTAACCTGACGGTTGCAGAGAATATGTATATAGGTCGAGGAAATTATAAATTCGTTAATCGAAAAGAACAGGAAAAAAAAGCTGCCGAACTTTTGAAGCACCTTAGCATTCCTGCCCAGCCAAGCCAGCAGCTCGGAACTTGCTCGCTTGCCGTTCAGCAGATGGTAGCAATCGCACGTGCGGTTGACATGGACTGCAAGGTTCTGATTCTTGACGAACCGACTTCTTCACTCGACGACAACGAAGTTGAGCACCTCTTTACGCTCATGCAGGTTCTTAAAAGCCACGGCGTAGGAATTATCTTCATCACGCACTTTTTGGAGCAGGTTTATGAAGTCTGTGACAAAATCACAGTACTCCGAAACGGTGAACTTGTAGGAGAATACACTGTAAATGAATTGCCACGCGTAAAATTAATTTCGGCAATGCTCGGAAAAGAAGCGGAAGACATGACAAACCTCAAGAACATGAAGCGTCCGCTCCCGCAGACGAGTGAAAACGTTTACGAAGCTACAGACCTTGCCACAACCGAAGGCGTTCGTCCGTTCGACTTTAACATCAAAAAGGGCGAAGTGAACGGCTTTACCGGACTTTTGGGCTCTGGACGAAGCGAGAGCGTTCGCGCTATTTTTGCCGCGGACAGAATCACGAGCGGAAAAGTAAAAATCAACGGAAAAGATGTAAAAATCACCACTCCAAAAGACGCAATGAAGAACGGAATCGGCTATTTGCCGGAAGACCGCAAAGGCGACGGAATCATTCAGGATTTGTCTGTTCGTGAAAACATGATTCTTGCGCTGCAAGTTCTTCGCGGATTTACGCACCCAATCTCACGCGCGGAATCCGAAAAACTCGCGGATGAGTACATTAAATTGCTCGAAATCAAAACGGCTTCAAAAGAAACCCCTATCAAATCACTTTCGGGCGGAAACCAGCAGAAAGTCATTCTTGCGCGCTGGCTTTTGACACATCCGCAGTATCTGATTCTTGACGAGCCTACACGCGGTATTGATGTTGGAACAAAGATTCAGATTCAGAAGCAGGTTCTTAAACTTGCGGAACAAGGCGTTAGCGTAACGTTCATTTCTTCGGAAATCCCGGAAATGCTTTCTGTTTGTCAAAGACTTATCGTAATGCGAGACCGCAAAATCGTTGGCGAGCTAAAAGGCGATGAGTTGAGTCAGGACGTAATCATGCAGACCATTGCGGGAGGAAAAGCAAAAAATGACAAATAAAATCTTAAATCAAATTAAAAAAGTTTTTCAGTCTCAGCTCGCAATTCCAATTATCGCTTTGCTGATTCTTGTTGTTTTCAATCTTATTCGTGACCCAAGTTTTTTTTCTATCGGAATTAAAACCAACAACCTTAAAAACACGGTTCTCTCTGGAAACTTAATCAGTATCTTGAACGGTGCTTCGGAACTTGTAATCCTTTCAATCGGAATGACGCTCATCACGTCGGCAACAAAGGGACAGGATATTTCCATTGGTGCTTCTGCCGCAATCGCAGGTTCGGTTTTCGTAAAAATCTTGCGCGCCGGCAACATCACTGCTGGCACGATGCTTGCGGCCTTTGTTTTTGCTTGTATCGTGGCAATAATCTTCTGTTTGTTCAACGGCCTCCTTATTTCTAAATTCAACATTCAGCCGATGATTGCCTCGCTGATTCTGTACACGGCAGGTCGCCCTATCGCATACTGGATTAACGGCGGAGCAACCCCGAACGTTGAGGGAAAACTTCTCTCGTACATCGGTGGATTCATTCCTCATATTGCGATTCCAACACCAATCCTTATCGTAATTGTGTTCGTTCTGCTAATAAACCTGCTGCTCAAAAAGACGACTTTAAGCCTTTTTATTCAGTCTGTAGGTATTAATGAACGTGCCGCAAAGCTCAACGGTATCAACCCGTTCTTGATGAAGATGATTGTATTCGTGATTCTCGGTGTATGCGTAACGCTCGCAGGTTCTATGAACGTTTGCCGAATCGGACTCATCAACCATGAGACAATTCTTCTGGACGTTGAAATGGATGCCATTCTTGCAGTAGCAATCGGCGGAAACTCACTCGGTGGCGGAAAATTCAAACTCGCAGGCTCAATCCTCGGTGCATACATCATTCAAGCACTCACAATCACCTTGTACTCAATGGATGTTCCTTCTACAGCCGTCAAAGCATACAAGGCAATCGTCATCATCATAATCGTACTTGCTGGCTCTCCGGTCGTAAAAGCATGGGTCGGAAAACTCAAAAAAAAGATTATGGAAAAATACGCAAAATCTGCAAAAGTGGAGAGTAAATAATTATGGCAAATCTACTTTTTAAACGCAAAAACAAACAACCGCTTTCAAATACTGCGCTTCTTCTTACGATTACAATCTGCACGTTCGTAGGAATGTACCTCCTCGCAATGATTATTTGGGGCGGCGGATTTTTGAATCCTCAGCAATTTTTGGATTTGTTCAACAACAACGCTTATCTTCTTGTAATCGCTTGCGGTCTTACAATCGTAATGATTACGGGCGGAATCGACATTTCGGTCGGAGGTTCGGTAGCGCTCATCACAATGGCTTCGGTCGTTTTTATGGAAGACCATAACGGCGGAATTCTTAGCTCGATTGTAATCGCACTCGGAATAGGTCTTTTGATGGGAATCGTTCAGGGATATTTTGTGGCTTACCTAAAGATTCAGCCGTTCATCGTAACCCTTGCCGGTATGTTTTTTACCCGCGGAATGACGACTATCGTAAGTAGCGTTCCGCGCACGGCGGAAAATGAACTTTTCTGTGAGTTGCAGGATTATGAGATTGAACTTCCGTTCATCGGGCATTCCGCAAGAAACGGAAACTGGATTCCATCTTCAATTGAGGTTGGCGTCGTAATCGCTCTTGTTGTAGTGTTGATTCTTTGGGCAATGCTCAAATGGACTCGCTTTGGACGAAACCTTTATGCAGTCGGTGGCAACAGCGAAAGCGCGCTCATGCTCGGTATCAATGTAAAGAGAACTCAGTTCTTCGCTTATGTTCTGTGCGGTGTTTTGGCCGGAATCGGCGGATTTATCTATCTTTTGCACACAGGTGCCGGAAATGCCTCCAACGCAACTGGTGCCGAAATGCAGGCAATCGCCTCTTCGATTATTGGCGGAACCCTCCTTAGCGGTGGAGTTGGTAGCGTAATCGGAACTTTGTTCGGCGTAATGTCACTAAAAACAATCAACAACATCGTTGTAGCTTCTGGTTTGCACGAACCTTACTGGCAAAGTATTACAACGGGTCTTATTCTGTGTTTCTTCATTCTCTTGCAGAGCGTAATCCTCGCACACAGAAAAAAGAAGCTGGGAGCAATGGCTGGCTAAGTTCAGCTCTATTCTCAATAGAACTTTTGGGCTGCCCCGGGTGGGACAGCCCTTTTTTTTGCATTCGTTAAGTTTCAGGCCGAGTGACAAGTTTTGCAAAACCTGTCACATCCATACTACGCAACACGGTTACTATAGAAAACTCGGAATTAAGGGAACTTCGGAACTCTAACAGAGTTTTTTGAAATTCCCTTAAGCTTTTTAGTAAGTTGTTCTACAAATGCGGAAGCCTATTCCGCGGTCATTGTCTTCAGGACGCTGGTAAGCCCACCACTGCAAAGAGCAGTTTTTTTCAGGATTGTAGAAGCAACCGCCTTTTATTGGAACAGAAGTGTCATAAAAAAACATACCGTTGCCACTTCCAACGCCGTTAAATTCACTCCAAATCCACTCCCAAACATTTCCGGTCATATCGTAAATTCCGTTTTGATTTGCGAATTTTGTTCCTACCTTGTGAGGATGCAAAGCTGGCTCATCATAATCAGCACTGTTTTTGTTCCACCATGCAACATCAGACAAACTATCAGAACCAGAATATTTTGTGTCAAAATAATAGTCAGTTTCTTTTTCATTATTCCAAGTCGTCTTTACAATGTACTTTCTGCCGGCGGCGACTTCCCACTCATCGGCTGTCGGAAGTCTGAATCCTGTGTTGTCGAGTTTTGCGTAAACCTGGCGTCTTTCTTTGGCGTGGTCAGCCGTGTATCGGACGGTGCAAGCTTCGTTGCTGTAATAAACGCAGTTCGTTGCAACCATCGTCATTTTTGTAAGTTCATTGCAGAATGCAACGGCCTCAAAAAAAGTCATATTGTTTACAGGTGTTTTTGTCATATCCAAGTCACTGAACTGACTCGGATTATTTCCCATTACAGTCTCGTAAAGTTCCTGAGTCACTTCGTACTTTCCAAAAATCACTTTCTGAGAAAGCTGGCTGTTATTTATAAGAACCTCGCCAGTGCAGTCAAAAATCTCGCCATTAATAACAAGATTGCTCTCCGCCTTTGCGCTAACAAAAGTCTTGCCAGCTTTTTTTGGTTCAACTTCATCGCCGTCAATCATCTCTTTTACACGCTGGCGGGCATATTCCGCACGCGGGTCTTCCGAAAATTCATTTTTTGCAGAAACAACCTGAATCGCGTCAGAACCGTCCGAAGCAGTTTCCTCTGAAGAAGAACCGACCAAAACAGCATCAACTCCCTTTGAAACAGGCACTTGGTTTACGATTTTATTTGGCTCCGCAGAAAAAAGCTCCGCATTCGTTTCAGTATGAATCAACGCAACCTTTCGAACCCTAACGTTGAATTCGTCGGTGCCTTTTATGCGCTCAAGTTTGAACATAAGTTGCGCAATGATTTTCTTCTCTTTTTTAGGAATATTTATGCGATTGTAATCCTCGGTATCATCTTGCTTTATCTCGATTTTAAAATTCTGGTCGTAGTTTACGTTAGAATCCTGCGACTTGAACGCTACAGGAAAATACTGAGGAACTGCATTGCGCTCAAAATTGTCGATTGAAAAGAAAATCTGCTCCTGCCCACGCAAGAAAAATTCTTTGCGAAGCATCATGTCAATTACGTTCTCTTTTTTATCCTCGCAAGTTTTGATTCCCGCTGCATATTTTGCCGAAATAGTCTTTTTTGCATCAGCGAGTTTTGTGTCCCGCTCGGCTTCCAAATATCGAATCTTTTCGGCCTTTTCACGCTGGATTCTGCTGTCACTGTAATTTTCAGGATATATTTTCTGATTTGCTTCCGCAATTTTTTCTTCGTATTCTTTGTTTATTGCACCCTGAGTGTCAACGATTTCTTGGTCGCGACTATTTTCCGTATTGCGTTTCTGATTCTGCCAATTTTTTATTTCAGAAAGATAATCGTTAAGAACAACAAATTTCTTTGTATCTTTTAAAAGTGCGTCCAATTTTTTTGAATCAAGAATATTGTAAACGTTCGTTCCCACAACAATCTCAGAGGTCTTTACGTCAACTGTTTTTACGCTGAGCCTCTTTTCTTTTTCAATCTGCTCAAAATTCACATTTACAATGTACTGCGCGCCAACTTCATTTCCAATAACAACCATGTTCGCGTCGCTCACGTAACCCGAATACTGATAGTTGATTTCTGCCTGCCTTAGCCCCAAAGAAACTTTGTCGCGGGCAACCAAGTGAATATTCTTGCGCTTTTTTATTTCGCTTTCAAAACTATTGCTCAAATAATTCGCCATATCCTCGCTGTCGGTCATGCTCACAACCACCGCAAGATTAACGTTTTTTTTCTTGAATTCTTTTTTGCCAAAATAAGAAGTAATTTCTTTTGAGGCAGAAGTTATCGCCTTGTCCAAATCGAGTTTTTGCGATTCTGCAAAGACAAAAACAGAAGATAAGAATGAAACCAATAAGGCAAGAATCAGTCGTTTTTTCATAAATCACTCCAATTTTTTTTATGCAAGTTTAGTCACCGTTCAGACGGTTGTTAAATTCTTTTAGGAACGAAGTGCGTAACTCAGTAGCTATGGAAGAAAATGACTTTCGCCAGGCAACTTCTTCGTATTGTGCAGGTGCCCCAATTCGCTCAAAACTGCGCGTGTACGAGAATACTACCCTCTCGGCAGAATCAACTGCACGAATTTTTAATCCACACGTAAGAAACACGCCAGCAGCATTCTCGCTTCGGTTCGGCTCAATTTGTGCAACGAGAGCCACATTTTCGCCGTTTTTTGTAATGGCGAATCCTTCGTTTTCGAGCAACTCCGAAAGCGTCCTAAAAACGGTACCGTTCCAGTCATTCTCCACGCTCAAAGAAAGCGTTACGCTCGAAAGATTTTTTTTATGCGCTTGAAACATTCGGTCTATAAGATTTTCGGTCTCCGAAAAATCCTCGTTTCCCATTTTTAACGCGTGAACATTTTTTAGCATCTGCGCCGTCATGTTCGCCACCGCAACACCCTTTTTGCTTGCTGCAACACATTCAAACGGAAAATCATGTTTTTCGGCAAGAACAATTAAGCTCCGTAAAATAATTGTGTTCACTTTTATATTGTCAATGTAGGTTTTGTACGCCGACTCGCGATCAATGTAAGCAACAGTGTGGAACAAACCGCCTTTTTTCGCGGGAGTAGAAAACTGGACGCAAAAAAGCTGCGCCTCGGAATCAATCTGGCTTTTTTCCTGAATCTGCCTGTGCTCCACAGACTCGTAAAAATCATTGATTTTTGTCTCTTTGTAAGTGTTCACAAGTTCGTGGCTGGTCTTTACGGAAGTGCTAAAAAAATATGCGATTTCACCGAGCGCGTTTTGCTGCGCTTCCTGAACAGTGCCACCGCTACCGAGAGCAGAAATGTATTTTGAAGGCGGGTAAGAAGTTTCCCTGTCCGTAAGCCATGCAGAAGAAACGGTGGCACAACTTTCAAACAGAAAAACAAACGAAAGAAGAGATATAACCGTTTTTGCAGAAAAATGACAGATATTTCGTAACATCATATCGCATTTACCTTTAGATAATTTTGATTCCAAGTTCAATGCCGAATTTTCTGCCATTTACGGGATTAAATCGCTGAGCGTGCAAAAGTGCAACCCACAAATTTTGCAAAACAAATCCCAAGCCAGAACCTTTCATTAAATATGAATAAAGATTACAGATCCAAACCCGATAATGACAGACTTAGAAAATCGGCATTAAACTTACTAATATTCCTTATTTCCGTCACCGTAATCATCATCTGGAACGATGTCTTCTTTATAATCATCTTCCCAGTCGCTTTTTTCGCGCAAATAACGCTTTACAACAAGTACGGCCTGAGACTGCTCCAAGTCAAATTCGTTCATAAGCTCATGGACAATATCGCTTTTAGAAACATATTCGTCTTCGAGTGCCTTTATAAAGTCCACATAGTATTCAAAATCGTCGAGGTCATCTGAACCAACCTCATACTCATCCTCTTCGTAATCAAACATAATTTCCCCTGTTTGTTTCGTTTTTTTGTTTTTTATTGATAAAATCTCTAAAAACTAAACTACCAAAAATAATGATAACGAGTGACAAGGAAATTTCAAGAGGATTTTCAAAGTTACCTCGAAAAACTTCAGTTTTTCGAGATGCCCTATAGCAAGACCAAATTTTTTTAGCGGCCTTACAGATTCGATGAATCAAATTGAATCAAATCCTTAATGACTTCGCCAGCGAGAATCAGCCCTGCAACAGACGGAACGAACGCATTGCTCCCAGGAACCTGCTTTTTAGGATTTCCTTTTCTTTGCGCACCTTGATTCTGTTCGGCCTGCGATTCCGTTTTGGTTTCGTCTTTATGCACTTTTATTGCTTTTTCGGTTGAATAAACACATTTGAGTTTGCGAACTCCGCGTTTTTTAAGTTCACCGCGCATAACGCGTGCGAGCGGACAAACCGCCGTTTTATAAATATCAGCAACTTCAAAGCGGGTCGGGTCAACTTTGTTTCCGGCGCCCATGGAACTTATAATCGGAACATTCGCTTCTTTTGCGCTCATTACGAGCTGAATTTTTCCGGTAACAGTGTCGATACAGTCAACAATGTAATCGTAATTCTTAAAATCAAACTGAGAAGCCGTTTCTGGCATAAAAAAGACTTTATGTTTTGTAACTTTGCATTGTGGATTTATATCCAAAATCCGTTTTTCAGCAACGTCAACTTTATATTCGCCGAGAGTTGAATGAAGTGCGTAAATTTGACGATTCAAATTCGATTCACAAACCACATCGTCGTCAACAATGTCAATTGCACCAATTCCAGAACGGACCAATGCTTCAACAACAAAACCGCCGACCCCGCCGACTCCAAAAACAATAACTCGTGCCGAAGCAAGTTTTTCCATATTCGCCTGCCCAAAAATAAGGCTCGTGCGAGAAAATTGATTTTCCATAAAAAAATTATAATGATTTAAGCCTGAATTGTGAATCTGATACAGGCTGAACGTTAGAAACCCAGTTTAAAAAATTAAAACCACCTAAAACAGGTGGTTTGTATGTTGTCTAAATTCGGCTTTAAGTCGCCCGAATGACATTCAAAAGGTATCGGCTTAGCTGCCGTCAGCATTAAAATCAAATCTGAATCAAGACCTTAAAAAGGTCGGCTATCTTTGTCGGAAATTGCATAACGCCTCCTTTTCGTGCAGCCGGTGTAAGTCCTCATCTCTTTCCTGACCACGATTTAATCTTATCATAGCTTTGGCAGAATGCAAGCAAAAATTTAAAAAAATTGATTTTTTATTCTGCGTTGAAAAACTGTTACTCAAACTCCAAGATTTGCCGAAAATTCTGTAAAAAAGTCCAAGATTCACCTTTTAATCACTGTTTTTTGCAACACACCTATTTTTATTCAAATATCTAATTTTTCTTATAGTGCTATACACAATCAAGCACTAATATTTTGTAGATTATTATTAAATAAAATAAAAGGACTATCCCAAACCAAAATCCGGCATGGCAGTATCCGTTATTTTTAGCGTATGATTTTGTGAACATGTTAATGTTAAAAATAGTTTGATAGCTTTGACCGTCAAGCCATCAATAGGACAAAGTTAAAAATCTCTCTACCCTATTGATGAAAAAATTGCAGAGCCTGCATTGAGAATAAAAAGTTTTGGAAGGAGTTTGATTTTTGTTCGATTAGTTTTTTACCCGACTCGCGCTCAAAATATAATGCATTATCGTCGCAAAAAGAATGATGATTGAAATGTAATCCACAAAAAAGAGCAAGTATCCTTTTTCCATGTCAAAAAAGAAAAATTGCTGCTGAAGAATCAAATATCGCCAGACGCCGCGAGAAATGAACGCATAAAGACCGTACAAACAACACGCAAGAAGTATAATTTTTGAAATGATTTTTGGCTTTTTGCTTTCAGACTCACTCCCCTGCCGTTTCGCCCAAATTCGACTTGCAATCATCCGAACGTGAAAACCAATATGAAGTGACATAAAAAGAAAATACCAATGCGAAGCAAGCAGATGAGTAACTCTTGCAAACGAAAAACCAGTTTCCAGATTCAAAAATTTAAAAACATGATTCGAAAGAATAATTCCGCTAATCATCAAAAGAATCGCACACAACAAAATCATGCAGTTTACAAACACCTGCATAACCCGGAAAGCGTTGTATTTTCCAACAAAAAGTGATTTGTACCAATATCGATTCAAGATTACATGGACAGTCCACAGAACAAACAGCACGACTCCCAAGATTTCGTGAACACCTTCCCACGGAAAAAAATAAAGTCCGCCCATAAGAATTAAAGTAAGGACAGTCATAGACAAATCAAGAATCATTCGAAATTTTTGCTGTACGGTCATAAAAATCTCCTATGGTATAATGCCTTAAAAAGAACCAACTTTCTAGTTTTAGAGTTTTAAGATATTCTGGCAAAAAATTAAAAGTTGATGAAGTTTACAAAAAAATTTAAAAATTTTACAAAACAAAAAACCACCTAAAAAAGGTGGTTTGCACTATACCCAATTCATGCTCAGTAAAAACTGAGGAACGGCATTGTAATATCGTCTGGCTTAGCTGCCAGTAGCTTTATGATTACTTTGTTACCTCGATGCGTTCGAGAAACAAATCTGATAAAGATAAAGTTGACGAAATAATCGAGTCTGATATTTTTGTCGGAAATTGCATAAATGCCTCCTTCATTGCAGTCGGTGCTAAGTCTTCATCTCTTTCCTGACCACGTTTTTATCTTATCATAGCTTTTTATAAACGCAAGCAAAACTTTTTATAAAACAGAAAATTTATCAAAAAAATAGCCCCACCAAAAGCGGGGCTGTAGTCAAATACGACTTCGGCATAAAGCCTTATTGTGATTTGATTTCTGAATCTAAAATATCATGTTATAATCAAAAGTGCAATAATTTTTTTATGGAACTAAATTAAAAACACGGGAGAGATTATGAAAACTTTGGGACTTGATATTGGTACTAATTCAATCGGCTGGGGAATTGTTGACGAAAACGCTGAAAAAATCGAAAAATGCGGTGTATATATTTTTCCAGAAGGCGTAAAAATTGAAAAAGGTGTGGAAAGTTCAAAAGCCTCTGAAAGAACAGGCTTCCGTTCTGCCCGAAGATTAAAGTTCAGACGAAAACTTCGAAAACATGAAACGCTCAGAGTTTTGATTAATAACGGAATGTGTCCGCTCACTCTGGAAGAGCTTGAAAAATGGCACAAGGAAAAAATATATCCTACATCAAAGAATTTTATAAACTGGTACAGAACCGACGAAGAAAAAAATTGGGAACCGTACTTTTTGCGTAAAAAATGCGTTGAGCAGAAGTGTGAGCCTTATGAAATTGGGCGTGCATTGTATCATATTGCGCAACGTCGAGGATTTTTAAGCAACAGAAAAGAAACGACAAAAGAAACAGATGGAAAAGTAAGCGAAGGAATTTCTGAGCTTTCACAGGCAAAAGGCAACAAAACGCTCGGTCAGTATTTTTATGAACTTAAACAAGCAGGTGAGAAAGTTCGTGGAAAATACACTTCCCGAAAAGAGCATTATGAAGAAGAATTCAATAGAATTTGCGAAATTCAAGAAATCTCTGAGAAATTAAAAGGAGACTTGCACAAAGCGATTTTCTTTCAGCGCAAATTAAAGTCGCAGAAATTCTTGGTCGGAAAATGTACTTTTGAAACTGATAAGCCACGGTGCCCCATTTCACATTTTGAATTTGAAGAATTCCGAATGCTGTCTTTTATCAATAGCATTCGCGTCTACAGAAATTCTGATAATTTTGATGGGCCAAGCCTTTTTGATGATTTGGAAGAGCATTACCCTAAAGACAATAAACTTACTGAAGAAGAAAAAGAATCTATAAAGCCACTTTTCTTCCGCTCAAAAGGCAATTTTGATTTCAAGGACATTGCCAAAAAAATCCGTGGCAAGAATGATGAATGGGAGTTTAATTACCGAGATGACACGAATGTTGCGGGTTGCCCAGTTTCACGAGAGTTAAAAAATATTTTTAGTGATAACTGGAAAAATATAAAAATTCCGAATGAAGATTCTGCCTCAGATAAAAAATATTACGACATCAACGACATCTGGCATGTTCTGTATGATTTTGATGATGATGAAAAACTTCATGAATTTGCTCTGAACAAACTTCATCTTGATTCTGAAACGGCAGAAAAATTCTGTGCGATTCATTTTCAGCAGGGCTACGCGAACCTCAGCTTAAAAGCAATCCGAAAAATTCTTCCGTTTTTGTAAAAAAGGTTAATGTTTACTCTCATGCAGTCTTCCTGGCAAATATCCCGACGATGATTGGCAAGGAAGTCTATAATAAACATGCCGAAGAAATTGAAAAAGACTGTTGAAACTATTACTTCGACATTGAAAGACAAAAACAATAGAATCACGCTTGCTAATCGCTGCATTGAGGCAATTTTTAAAGACGAAAAGCACGACTTCCACAGCGAAGAATGGGATAAATCAATTGTTGATGATCAAATTGCAGATTTGTTCGGAAAGAGGAAATTTGCGGAAAAGCCGCTGACAGAGCAAAAAGAGATTCGTGATGAAGTAATTGAAAAAATAGAAGATACACTCAAAATCGCAGTCACAAAAAATCCGAATGATTATAAGTACAAGCCTTTGCGAAGTGACGAATTAATTCTGGAATACTTGAATCAGCAGGGATTTGAAATCAAAAAGAATGCAAAACTATATCATCCGTCGGAAACTGAATACAATCTGGAACGACCGAAAGAATCAGATGATGGCAAAACTTATCTTGGCTCCCCAAGAACACCGAGCGTAAAAAATCCTGTTGCAATGCGGGCTTTGTTCCAGCTTAGAAAACTCGTGAACTATCTTATCAAAACAGGTGAAATCGACAGAGAGACCAGAATTCATGTAGAGCTTGCCAACGAAGTGAATGATAAGAACTGGCGAAAGGCTATTGAAGATTTCCAGAGAGACAATGAAAAGAAAAACGCCGAATACAAAGCTCAGATAATTAAACTTTGCAAAGAATGCGGTTTTGAAATTGAGCCGACAGAATCTGACATTAAAAAGTTCCGTTTGTGGAAAGAACAGAACGAAATGTGCCCATACACAGGAAAGAAAATCAGTATCTGCGATTTGTTTGGTCCGCACCCGAAATTTGATTTTGAGCATACGATTCCGAGAAGCCTTTCTTATGATGATTCTTTGGAGAACCTTACTTTGTGTTATT
Organism: Treponema zioleckii; assembly: GCF_014737315.1. Classification (GTDB taxonomy): domain Bacteria; phylum Spirochaetota; class Spirochaetia; order Treponematales; family Treponemataceae; genus Treponema_D; species Treponema_D zioleckii. Next base: position 55,934 of record NZ_JPUF01000005.1, read on the forward strand.
CTGACTTTAACAGGAATGTAAAGAAACAGCATATTCCGTCGGAGCTTACGGAGGAGTTTGCGGAAATCAGCAGGCGATTTGAGCGAATGTACGAAGACAAAATTAACGAATGTCTTGCTATTATTGAGCGAAGCAAAATTCGTGGTGGTTATATTGACCCAGAAATCAAAAATAAGAAAATCGTAGAGCGACACAAAGCTCAACTTGAACTTGACTACTACAAGGGAAAGCTACGCCGTTTTACGACAAAAGAAGTAACTGGTGGTTTTAAACACAGTCAGCTCAACGACACCAGAATCATTACAAAGTTTGCTTTGCAGTATCTAAGATCTGTATTTCCTCATACATTCCCAGTAAAAGGTTCAATGACCGACACTTTTAAGCGTCAGTGGGGCTTGCTCGACAGAGCAGAAAGCAAAGACCGTTCTAATTATCGCCATCATGTTATAGATGCACTTACTATTGCCTGCGTTGACCGAAGAAAATTCAATCTGCTTTCTGAGGCAATCAGAAACAGTGCCGACGGAACGCATTTAAAATTCGCAAAACCGTGGGATTCATTCGACAAAGATGTTCTCGCTGCCGTACAATACATTGTGCCAAAGCATTTTGTGGATGACAATTCTCTACGCCAGACAAAGAAAGTTCTTCGTGATCCGCGTACAGGAAAGCCAAAGTTAGACAAAAATGGAAACAAAATCTATATTAAGGGAAACACTGCACGCGGTTCTTTGCACAAAGATACATTCTACGGCTGCATTATGACTCCGCCAGAAAAAGGCGAAAATTTGGAGAATAAAAAGCCGATTTTTGTTCAGAGAGTTGAAGTAAGAACACTTGTTGAAGAAAACAATAAATTAATGAAAGATATTGATAAGGTTATAGAAAAAAATGCTGATAAAATTGTGGACAAAGGAATCCGTAACACATTTTGCAATAACCTTGAAAGCGGAAAGCAGACTCTCGTCGATATTCATGAAAAAGGAATTCTTTTGCCATATAAGATGAAGGGAAAGGCTGTTTATGTAAAACGAGTAAGAATTATTCCTAGAGATCCTTCAGCGTTTAAGTTGAAAAAACAGAAAGATATTTCTGAGAAGAATCCAAATGATTATAAGCAATATTATTATGTCGCAAACGATGAGAACTATCTTATAGCATTATACCGTGGTATAGATGAGAATGGAAAAGAAAAATCAATAAGTCAAATTATAAGTCTGTATGGAGCAATAAAGTTATCAATAGATAAACGAAAAAAAATGAAAAGTTTTCGTGCGAATTGAAAAAAGATGGACTTGTTTTATATAAAGTCTTGAAAATCGGAAAAATTGTCATTTTGCAAAATTCTTATGATGAAAATATTTTTGATTTATCGGCTGAACAGATTTGGAATCGAATGTACCGAGTTGCAGGATTGGGAAAATCTGGAAATAGAGTATTTATTTGCCTTGCTCATATAATTCGCCAAAAAGCATGGGAATATATTCCAGGAAAATTTGAACTTGATAACTTTGTAGATTGTCGTCGCTACCAAGATAATCAGTTCATCGGTCTCGTCGAAGGTACAGATTTCATAATCTCCCCGACAGGTGAAATTATTCCTAAAAAATAATAAAGAATTCTAGAAATGTTACAAATCCTAGTTAAAATATGATTTGTAACATTTTTTTATAACTTCAAGTGGGAGGCAATATGATTAAACGAACTTTATTTTTTTCAAATGCTGTTTGTTTAACATTAAGAAACAAGCAGCTTGTTATCCAGAACAAAGAGACTTGCAACGAATCTTCTGTCCCAATAGAAGATATTGGTTTTCTTATCATCGAAAACAACCAAGTCTATGTTTCAATTCCAGTTATAAACGCGCTAGCGCAAAATAACGCCTCCGTAGTTTTCTGTAATGAAAAACACTTGCCTTTTTCGATGAATCTTCCGCTTGATTGTAATAATATTCAAAATCAACTTTTTGCTGCACAAATACAAGCAACTGTTCCAACAAAGAAAAAATGCTGGAAGCAAATAATTATGCAGAAAATAAAAAATCAGGCAAAAATTCTTGAAAAATATAATCTAAATTCAATTCAGTTAAAAAAATACGCAAATGATGTAAAAACTGATGACAGCACAAACCGGGAAGCTGTTGCTGCAAAAATCTATTGGGATTTACTTATAGATGTTGATTGGGAGAGAACTCGATACGGAGAGTATCCGAACAATCTTCTTAATTATGGGTATGCAATTTTAAGAGCTGCAACGGCCAGAGCTCTAACAGGTTCTGGTTTGCTTCCAACTTTTGGGATTCATCATCATAATAAATACGATGCTTATGCTCTTGCAGATGACATCATGGAACCTTATCGTCCATATATTGATGATGAAGTTGTTGAGTATATAAATCAAAATGAAATTTGTGAGGAGGTAACAACAGAATTTAAGCGACAAATTCTAAATGTATTAACTCGAGACGTTTTGATTGGAAATGTAACGCGACCCTTGATGATTGCGCTGACAATAACGAGTTCTTCTTTGGCAAAAATTTTTAGCGGAGAAACTGAGAATTTAACTTTACCGGAGTTTGTAAAATGAGTCGTGAAAGGTTTAATGCGTATAGAATAATGTGGTTGTTCTGTTTATTTGATTTACCAACGAATACAAAGGCACAACGTAAACGTGCATGTGAATTTAGAAAAAAGCTTCTGGAAGATGGCTATGATATGATGCAGTATAGTGTTTACAAGCGTTTTTGTGGCAGTAACGAAGCTTGCGAAGTTCACATAAAACGCATAAAATTGTGGCTTCCTGCAGAAGGCAAAGTAAGCATATTAAAGTTTACCGATAAACAATTTGGACAAATTGAATCTTTTGAAGGTGCAATTCCTGCAAAAAAAGAAAAACAACCTTCTCAACTGGAATTCTTTTAAAAAAATGGGGAAAATAATGCAAAATCGCAACATTTTCCCCATTTTTTGATGTACAAATTCAATGTAAATCATTATTTAATATGGTTTTAGCAAACTCATATTATTTTACATCAAACTTAGAAATCAAACCACAACCGTTCTGTAATTTCCTTGGGTTTCGGGTATATTATTTTACATCAAACTTAGAAATCAAACCACAACACAATCGACATTGAGAATATGGACATGGAAATTATTTTACATCAAACTTAGAAATCAAACCACAACATGGGATAGTGACGATGTATCAGAAAATACATTATTTTACATCAAACTTAGAAATCAAACCACAACAACTGCGTCAAGTGTAATTGACGCGAAGTAAATTATTTTACATCAAACTTAGAAATCAAACCACAACCGTCTGAATCTACTAACGTTTTGAGCAACGATTATTTTACATCAAACTTAGAAATCAAACCACAACCCCGACGAGACGAAAGACAATTCTTTTCTTTATTATTTTACATCAAACTTAGAAATCAAACCACAACCAGGCGTTGAAATATGTGTCGTCTGTGTCTATTATTTTACATCAAACTTAGAAATCAAACCACAACACTATCGTGTTGGGGGGAATCATGGCTACCATTATTTTACATCAAACTTAGAAATCAAACCACAACAAGGCAAGTAACACTATTGAATCTTACGCGATTATTTTACATCAAACTTAGAAATCAAACCACAACTTAGACCGCAAGCGTACGGCATTGTAATAATTATTTTACATCAAACTTAGAAATCAAACCACAACTTCAAAAGGCTTCTGCAATAGTTGCAATGAATTATTTTACATCAAACTTAGAAATCAAACCACAACTATAGTGGGGAATACATGTTATTTTTACGGATTATTTACATCAAACTTAGAAATCAAACCACAACCGGCTCAGTTTAACCTTTTAAACAGGGTCATTATTTTACATCAAACTTAGAAATCAAACCACAACCATGTCGAAAACCAACCTTTTATTTACATTATTATTTTACATCAAACTTAGAAATCAAACCACAACCTTTTTACATTGCTTTCAACGCAAAAGCGCATTATTTTACATCAAACTTAGAAATCAAACCACAACCATTTTACAGACGTGGTTATGGACGTCGTATTATTTTACATCAAACTTAGAAATCAAACCACAACTTTTGTTTGCGGAATATGTTCCAGTTGATGATTATTTTACATCAAACTTAGAAATCAAACCACAAGACTAAACATTATACGTTTATCGATAACTTTTTATTATTTTACTTTACAATTATGTCGCGTATGGAATTGAAAGAAATTTGATTTCCGCGGTCGCGTTTGCTTTTGTAAATGCCTTCGTCGGCACGGGAATACATTGCTTCAAAGGTGTCTTTTGGGAATTCCGGGAAGAATGCAGCTCCGACGCTTAGGGTAATGAGTCGCTCGCAAAGTTCTGGTATGTGGATTGTCTCAATTTGAGAAAAGAATCTTTGTAAAAGTCTGTCACCGATTTCTGTATCATTTACACCAACACAGAAAACTGCAAATTCATCTCCGCCGAGTCTAAAAACTATGTCGGAATCTCGGAACGTTTTTTTAAGGCAACTTGCAATTGCTTTTATGACTTCATCGCCAATCTGATGGCCGAATGTATCGTTTATGGACTTAAAGTTGTCAACATCCATCAAACAGAACATTCCGTGTTTGCCCTCTAAAAGTGCCTGACGAACTTGTTGTTCGCCCGAACCGCGGTTTTTGATTCCGGTCATCAAATCAGTTTCCGAAAGTTTTTTGAGCGTTTCCTGCCGTTTTTTGTCTTCGTCAATCGACTCAAATGCGAGCAGAATGCTTTCAAGATTTCCTTCCTCCGTAAGACTCACCACAATGTATCTTGCACGAATCCAGCGTCCTTTTCTGTCAATGAATTCAATCGAAATCGAATTTGTTCCTTCAAGTCTTGCCGTCAATGTGAGTGGATTCAAAAAATCCCGTAAAAGCAGAGTTGCCCCCGACGAAGCTATCTTTTCGGAAAAGCGCGAATAATTCTGGCTCCAATTCTGACTGCAGTCAGTTATAATTTCATTATAATCAATGTCGCTCTGAATCACCGACACTGAATCCGCCGCAACCTCAAATCGTACGACAGCTTGATAAATGTCGGCAATTGCCATTATTTCATCGTTCAGCGATTCAATTTCTTTATACTTTTTATTGATGTGAAAGAATGCCACAGAAATCATTACGATTACAATAAAAAGCACAACAGCCGACATGATATAAATTATGTAAAGCGAGCGGAAAATCATTTTTTCGTTCATTACGAGAACGCAGTCCCAGTCAGAATTCACTGGAACCGAAAAACTTGTTTCCGCATTTTGTGATTGTAATATAGAAGAAAGTTGAACTGTCAAACCTATTTCATCAGAATTTGAAGAGGCCACAATATGTCCGTCTTTGTCGATTACGTAGGATTTTTTGACAAAACCCATGTCCGTAAGTTTTGCAATTTCGTTTTGAACGCTGTCAAGAAAAATATCCATCGAAATAACGCTGTTTCCGTCATCAAGGAGTTTGCTAACCGACATCATCATCGTCATTGTTTGCAGATTCAAATATGGTTGCACAAGAGATACTTTGCCCTGCCCGTACACGGCTTCCTTGAACCACGGTCTTTCAGTCGGCTGATAATCGTCGGGAGGAATCCAGCCTGAACCGTCAAGATATACGCCTTTGTAATATCCGTAAATTCCAGTGTTATTCTCGCTAATTGTTGAGGAATAGATTTCTGTCTCGTTTATAAGATATTCGCCAACTTCTTCGTGAGATGCGCCTGCACGACTCATTGCATTCACTGAGACCGCTGAAAATTCAATCGCGTCTATTGGCATTTGCATGTAATAATTCACGCGATTCGCAGTCTGAACGGCAACATTCTGCCATTTTCCGATTATCGCCTGTTTTGAAACATCGTAAAACCTATAAAAAATAGCAACCACAGCAATTATAGAAATTGCCATTACCGTACAAGTTACGGCTATTATGCGACGAGAAGTATGCTTTGAATTAGCGTGCAACTTTTGCATATCTTATTTTAAATTAACATGACTTAAAGAAAATCACAAGAAAGAATTAAGATTCCTTAAAGTGTTGCACGCTCCCGTTTTTAAGGCACGCTTTCTTCCACCGTTCGCTCTACGTTTAGTTTTCCTGTGCGAATCAGCTCTAGCATTATTTCTACCAAGCCTGGATCAAATTGAGTCCCGGAACAACGTTTTAATTCGCTTACAACAAAGTTCATATCCAAGGCTTTTCTATAAACGCGGGTTGCCGTCATTGCGTCAAATGCGTCCGCAATGCCAATAATGCGTGCGTTGAGCGGAATTTCTTCTCCTTTTAGTCCGTTCGGGTAGCCTGAACCGTCGTAATGTTCATGATGAAACCTTGCGCCTTCATCTACATGCGGAATAAGTGTAAAGTCTTTTAAAATCTCGCCTCCAATAATGGTATGAGTCTTCATAACTTCATATTCATCATTTGCAAGAGGGGCAGGTTTGTTTAAAACACTGTCGGGTACGCCAATTTTTCCAATATCATGCAGAAGTCCAGTGTTTTTGATTTGTTCAAGTTCTTCTTCCGAAAAATCAAGTTCGCGGGCAATCAAAACTGCGTATTCTGCAACACGGAAAGAATGGCGTCCCGTACTTTTGTCGCGAGCTTCAACGGCATTCGCAATGGAAAAAATCGTCTCGTTGCCCATGCGCACTTGCCGCTTGATAGCTTCCATTTCTTCTTTTTGTTTTTCTTTTGCCTTTCTGCCGTAACTCGCCATTACGTAACTTGTAAGCCAGGCAATCGCAAGAGTTGCAACACCCACTGTATAAAGCATAAAATACCAGTTGTCGTAAATGCGGTAAGTTTTTGAAAGAATGTATGTCGCTTCCTCAACTGTCTCGCGACCTTTTGAATCCAAAACGCCAAGATGGAATTTATATTCACCGGCACGCAGATTTGTGTACACAATGCTTGAAAGTTCACTTTGCAGCATAACGGCAGGTTTTTCATCACCCCCCTCAAAATACAGACTTATATAGGGCGTGTTTAAAGAATAATTTATGATTTCAGGCACAATTTCGAGCGTCGTACTTTCGGCAGAAATTACAAAAGGAATATCCTTTTGAACGATGTGCCGTTTTCCGTCAATCAACACGGATTTTAACTGCATTCGATAGGAATGTTCAGCCTTGTCATACGTGTTCAGATTTATTCGGTTGGCTCCATTGTCACAAGAAAGATACAAGTCGCCATTTTCGTCCAAATAGTTCCACGAATTTGCGGTGAGTGAACCTCGCAATCCTTTTTTCAAATCCAAAAGCTCAAAGTCAAGTTTTTCGCCACTTAAAAGTTCGTCACGATTCACCACGAAAATACCTGCCCCGCTCAAAACGAAGATATTTTTGTTTTCGCGCACAACAAGGTCGTAATTGTTGGAGAAAGGAAAATTCGAAAGCAGCTTGCAAGAGACTTTGTTGTTTGAAAAATTCACATAGCACAAGCTGTTGCTTGTTACAACAAAAACACCGTTGGTTGGAAGCACTCCGTCAAAATCATTTACAGTTCGCAAAATAACGTTAGATGAAAGTCCGTCCGAACGTTTTATGAGTCTCGAAATCGAATACTTTACGCTAAGCAAATCCCCTTCATCATCATTTTTTATTGGAACAACATTCTTTTTTATTAAGGCAAGTCCACCGCCGTCAGTGCCTGCAAGAATCCGCCCATCACGATTTTCGGAAAGCGTAAGAATCACGGAAGTTTCAAGCCCATCTTTTTCGCCGAGCCACTGAAAAATCTCATCATTTGTTATAAAGCCAATTCCATCGTTTGCACCGGCAACAATTGTTCCGTCCGAAAGCTCAATCGCAAGCCGGAATTCATGCCCTCGACCAACATTTGTCATCGTTCCGTCCGGCAAGGCATGAATTATTCCACGCGATTTTGTAGAAATCCAAAGTGAGCCGTCTTTGCTCAAAGTAAGGCAACGAACCCGAGTTCCAGAAAGAGCTTCGGTAAGTTCATTTTTGAGTGCATGGCCAGTTTTTCCGCTCAAAGCCATAAGTCCGTCGTCAGTGGCAAAGTAAATATCGCCCAAAAATCGAACCGTTGAATTTACAACGGAAACAGGAAGATTTGAAGAACTGTAAAGTTCTGTAAAAGAAGTCTGGCTCATTTTTAGAACGCCAAGACGTGAAGAGGCAAACCACAAATTTCCCTGATAGTCCTGAGTCATGTTGTCAATTGAATTATTAAATCCGCCGGTTTCAATCAGCGAAAATTTTCCGTTGCAAATGCAACCTACCCCATTGTCAGCACATAAAAACAAAGTGTCATCATAATAATCCAGCGAATTTATGTGCTTAAGCGGTTTGCAAGCAATTTCGTCAACTTCAGAAACTTCATTGCCATTTATAGAAAACCTAAGTAGTTTGCTATTTTCTGTAGAAGCACACAAAGTTCCGTCGGGCAAAAAAAAGGCACTCGTAAATCTTTCGTTTATATCTTTAGATGACCAAATGATTTCTGCTCCGTTCTCCAGCAAAAAAAGCCCGCCTTTTGCAGTAACAGCGGCAATATGTTCATGCTCGTCCGAAGTCAAAACAATTGCGCTCTGAATTTGCGGAACGATTTTTAAAACGCCCAATCCGTCTGCAAGGGAAAGAACGGCAAGGTCTTCAATCGTTCCAACGTAATACAAACCGTCTGAGCCACGGATAATGCTTCGCACGGTGTCTGAAGGCAAGCCGTCTTTTTCTTCAAGAACGTTCATTACAGTTTCGTTAATAATGATTGAAAGTCCGTTGTCATTTGTGCCGACAAAAAGTCTTCCTTCATCATCAACATAAAGGCTGCGCACGGCTTTAATCGACTCAAACTCATTCATAAGCCGGAATTCGTGACCGTTATGGCGATACAGACCTTCGTAAGTTCCAATCCACAAAATACCGTCGTTCGTAGAAGCAATGTCGTTCGCCTTTCCGCCCTGAACTCCATTTTCTTTGTTGTAAACGGTATGCGCGTAGGAATTATAATTTCGTGCCTCCGCGTAAGTTTTGTGCGCCGAAAAAAACGGAAGCAAAGCAATCAAAAAAACTGGCGCGATTTTTAAGAATCTTGGCAGAAAAGGTTTTAGAACGCGGTACACACGAAGCGCAACAAAAAGCAGCACCAGCGTTATGACTTTATCCAAAAAATCCATGTAAAACTGTCCCAAAACAATACAAAATGGACGCGGCAATCCCCAGAACGAAAATTCTTCAACAATTCCGTTTCCCCACGGATTTCCAACATCGCCGCCATAAAAAGCAACGTTCAGCGTAACCGAAATCGCCACGCAAACCAGCGTAACCAAAACCGAAAGTGACATGGTTTTGAGGAGAGTTTCAAACCAGCCACGACGCGCCAAAATTCCAACGATGACTGCAATAAAAATGCTGGTAATTGAATAAATGAACGAAATTGGATTTATTAGCCCGTGCAAAATATTTCCAGAAACACCGACTATCGCACCGCAAACTGGTCCCAAGCAATACGCCGTAAGAAAAGTGCCGAAGGAATCAAGCCAAAGCGGAAGATTAAAAGAATCAGCAAAGACGCGACCGCCTACATTTAGTCCCATGCTCAAAAAAACTAGCCCGACAATTTGATACGGCTTGTAGATTTCTGGATTTTTCATGCTCACAATTCCTCACTTTTTGGTATTACAGTACAAATTATACAAAACGGGTCATTGGCATTATCAAATTTTATCTTGCTCACCAAAGTGCACTCAGCTTTTGTGGCCTTTACGATTGTATGAATCGCCGAGTCAATTCCTTTTTTGGATTTTGCAAGAAAATGCATTGTTTCTACATCCGTAAGCGTAAAGAGACTTCGTAACGAAGACTGAGCGTTGGTCTCAATCTTGAGCGAAAGCTGGGCGCAAGGATTAAACAGGCTGGTTTTTCCTTCCATATCAAAAATGATTATTGGAATATCGAGCGAATAAAAAATTTCCTGACTAACATTTTTTACCGTCGGCGTAAACATAATGTGGCGTTTGACCGCGAACCACCACGAAAAATAAACGAACAAAAAACTCGCCGAATATCCGAACGTTGGATATTTTGAAGTAAAAACCGAATGAAACATATCAGGAATTGCGGCAAAAAGAATCACAAAGTTCGCGCAAATAACCTCCAGCGTAAAAAGTTTATCGCGCCGCGCCTTTTTGGACTTGAACCAGCGGATTCCAAAATACAACATGACCGGAATGAGCAAAAAAACATATATATAATGGAAGAAAAATGAACCAGCCAATTTGTTTTCGTATGCAGTATAAAATTCATAACGAACATAATTGATTGCTGTCGGCTGACCAAAAATAATCATGTCAAAAAGCAAGTAAGTTCCGAAGAAACCCAAAATGATTGCACGGCACTTTAATTTTATGCGAAGCTCAACAAACAAAAATGCAAGTTCAAAATAAAGGAACGAATCGATTCCCAAAAGCCCGAAAAACCGCGGAATGCAAGCAAAACTAAGATTCGGTGTAAAGCCCATAATCGCATAGCCCACGCCAATCAAAAAGGCAAGACTAGCAAAGAGAATCGTAAAGTTTCGGATATATCCGCAGTCACGCTCTTGCAAATAGAACATAACTCCCGAACCGAGGGCAAGACAACCAAAAGCGGCAAGAATAAGGTTCAGATAGATTCCAAGCATTTATTCCTCCACCGTAATTACATCTTGAAGCACATAACAAAAACTTGGCGCGGAGCGATTCGCACATTCAATGAACGGTCTGCGCAAGTCCCAAACATCATTTTTATCAAATGGATTCACGCCAATATAATTGCCCTTAAAAACCGTAATGCCTTCATTTTTGAACATTTTTATTGTGCTTTCAATTTCTTCCAGAGAACCAGGCGCAAGAATCCGTCGGTTCAGCCCCATTATTTCAATCCAGCCTCTGTCAAATCCAGCAGAAGCATCTGTAGTTTTGTACGGACTTTTTACGAATTTTTCTATTTTCTTTCCTTTTAAAACAGCCTCAGTAGCTCCCAAAACGTATGGAGTCCAATTGATTCTGCAAGAAGCCAATGACGTTGTAGGCGCAACGTCCGTCATACTTTGGTTATAGCCAACCGAAAAAACCGTCTTTCCGCGCTTTGTGCTAGCTTCCTCGCACGCGATTGCCGGACCTGCAGTATCGGAATGCTGACTTATAATCACGCAGCCTTCATCGATTAATAGGTCAGCGTATTTTTTTTCCAGCACGTGATTAGACCAAGTATTCGTATAACGTACCACCATTTCGGTTTCGGGAACAATGCTCCGCACGCCAAGAAAAAAAGCCGTGTAGCCAGAAATAACTTCTGCAAACGAAAAAGCGGCAACATATCCAACCTTCGCCTGATTCCGTTTGATTTTGCCGTTTGCAATCAGTTCCTGCAACTTCATTCCTGCAATCACTCCGCAAACATAACGACCTTCGTGTATAGTTCCCATAAAATTATGATAGTTAGGAAGATTCGGCTCCACACCTGAAAGGTCCCCCGTCGCATGGCAAAACTGAACTTCTGGATATTTTTGTGCCATCAGTTTTGTTGCAGAACCATGACCATAACTCACTGTAAAAATAAGGCGACAGCCGTTCGTCACCAACGATTCAATCGCATTCTCGCAATCTCGTCCAATTCCAATATTGTATTTTGTATAAATCTGAATTTTATCGCCAAAAGCATCTTCGAGTTCATTTTTGGCACGGGAAAAATTTATAGTATAGGCAGTCGCAGTATCTGCGTTAAAAACAAAGCCCACCTTTAAGATGTTTGCTCCACTCCCGCGCGATAACACCTTTGTGGCAAAAAACATAGCCCCAATGCCAAACAGCACGGTGAGGGAAGTAAGAATGTAACGATTTTTCATAACATAAATTATAACATGACCAAACATTTTAAGATAAGGAAATATTAAGATTTTTATAAAAAAGCACGTTTTGACTCTAATTTCAGTAATTTAGGAAATTGTCATGCCGAATTCACTTCGGCATCTCTTAATTCTGCAAGGATTTAAGATTCTGAATCAAGTTCAGAATGACACAAAGTTATTCACATTGAGTTTAATTTCATATTAAAATATGTTATAATTTAAGCAGATTTCCATGCTGAAACTAAACTAGGAGTAAAAATTGAAAGACAAAATTCATTGGACTTGGAAAAAAATTCTTGGAACGATTCTTGGAATTTTAGGAATCGGTACTTTAACTTCTTGCTACGGAATGCCCGAAGACGGATTTTATACATACTCTTGCACTGTAAAAGGCAAAATCAACGGAACAGAACAACCAATCGAAGGAATCTTGGTAAACGTAAAAGATTCAGAAGGTTATGAATACAAAAACAAAACTAATTCCGAAGGAAAAGTCTCTCTAAGTGATATATTTGAAGGGAAATGCACTATCACTTTTACCGACGTTGACGGCGCAGAGAATGGCTCGTTTGCAGAAAAGACCAGTAACATTTCTCTCACCGACGATTTGAACGAAACGGTAACATTAAAAAATGCCCAATAAACTAAAGCAGGCGATTTTTCGCCTTTACCGCAACCACGAAATAAAAACACATGAACTCCGATATCTTTTTTGGGAGTGCACTCTCCGCTGCAATCTGCATTGCCTTCATTGCGGAAGCGACTGTCTTGCAACGAGCGGAGTGCCCGACATGCCTGTTTCGGACTTTGCTAAAGTTTTGGACGACATAAAAGCTCACAATTCGTACAAAAATCTAACGATTTGCATTACTGGCGGCGAACCGCTTTTACGAAAAGATTTGGAAGAAGCCGGAAACGAGATAAAAAAACGCGGATTTCGCTGGGGAATCGTTACAAACTCCCTTGCACTCACCCCGAACAGGTTTGTCGCGCTTTTGAACGCGGGTCTTTCTTCAATAAGTTTTAGCATTGACGGCTTTAAGACCGAACACAATCACTTGCGACAAAACGAGCATTCTTTTGAAAAAGTTCAGGAAGCCATAAAAATGTCCACGACTTTTCAGAAACAGTTTCCTGGCAGGCTCGTTTTTGACGTAATCACTTGCGTTCACCGAGGAAATCTAGGAATTTTGCGGGAATTTCGCGACTACCTAATCAAAATGAATGTTCCGATGTGGCGAATTTTTTCGATTTTTCCAGAGGGACGTGCCGCCCAAAACGATTTGGCACTTTCAAAAGAAGAATATCGCTCGCTCATGGATTTTATCGTGGAAACGCGTTCCTACAAAACCAAAGACGGAAAATCGATTCACTTGAATTATGCGTGCGAAGGCTATCTCGGAAGTTACGAGCTTAAAGCCCGCGATTATTTCTTTTTTTGTCGCGGCGGCGTGAACGTTGGCAGCGTAATGTGCGACGGTTCCGTTTCTGCGTGCCTTTCTGTGCGGGCAAAGGATTTTATTCAGGGAAATATTTACGAAGAAAACTTTGAATTCATGCGGCTCTGGAACGAACGCTACCAAAATATGCGAGACAGAAGTTGGTCTAAAGTTGGAAAGTGCGCCAAATGCAAAAACTGGAAAAACTGCCTCGGAAACGGGCTACACCTGCACGAAGACGCAAAAAGCGAACCTGTCCGCTGCAATTTTGAGTTTTTGAATTAAAGTTCCGTTAGATTTTCGACAATCTTATGCGGGATACAACGTAATTCATCATCTTTTTGATATTTTCCAGTTTTTACCAGCACAGATTTTGCTCCGTATTCATTTGCACCAGTTACGTCCGTCTTCCAGTCATCGCCAATCACACAAATACTGTTTTTTTCAGAATTCAGAATTTTTCTTGCAACATCAAAATATTCCTGCGACGGTTTTCCGAAATTTTTTATTTCTGCACCAGTTATTTCCTCAATGATTTTTACAAAAGCACCTGTATCAAGAGCCTTTCTGCCATTTTTCAAATAAAAAGTTGATAAAGATGCAGTTAGCACATTTATATCATTTTCGACATCATCAATAATTCCTTGAATCACATCGTAACCAAAATTCAGTTTTTCAAAATCCAACAAAATAACGGCTTCGTAATCCTGCTTTACATTGCAAGCCTTTATTTGCTTGATTTCAGCCTCGGAACCGATTATTTTTACTTTTTGGATTTTCATATTAAGCAAGTATTTGTTTATCGCAACAATCGGATTTAGAATTTTTTCCGCCTGCACGTTGATTCCAGCCTGCGCCAACCGATTTTGCTGAACTTCAACGTTTTTAATCGAATTCGTCATCAGTAAATAATTCGCATGATTCTGATTCAGTCTGTCAATAAAATCAACCGCCCCGGTCAACGCGTCCGAGCCATTCAACAAAGTTCCGTCAATATCAATCAAATAATTCATGTTTTATTCTACAATTTTAGATTCAGTTCAAAATTAAAAATGTGTTTCAACAAATACAATATTTTCACTATTTTTAAGCCAAAGATCCTTATCAAGTTTCATATCATCAAAAGAAAACCATTTGTATTTAGTGCCATTAATTTTAAAACTGTCTTTTTTTGGAAGCTGTTCTGCCTCAAAAGAGCAGTTATAAAAAATATGATGATATGTTTTTGTCATGTTTGCTGAAACAGAGCGCTTTGTAAAATCTTCTTCTTTTATAGAAAGGATTTCGATTGGGGAGAGATTTAATGTTTCTTTTGCAAATGTTTTTATCCCCAAAATATCATCATCTTTTGTGCGGGAATACGGAAACAAATATGTTTTCCAACGTTTATCTTTCTTCAAAAGAAAACGCCCATGAGAATCCTTTAACAAAAGAAGTGAAAAGTTATGTTCATTTGTACAGGCCGTAATATCTTTGAGAAAAGCTTCAAGAGAATATCTAGAGTTGTAAATAGAAAAAACAAAAATGGCAATATATCCGCATAACATTGCAAGTGCCAAAATTATAACAAATAAAGGAAGCTCTTTCATATTTACATTATAAAAAGTAAATACAACAGTTATTATATAACCGCAAAGAGAAAAAAAAGACTGGAAGAATATCACCAGATGATTTTATAAAACGCTTTCGCTGATGTAATAACTCTTGTAATTTTCCTTCATCAATATTCATAAAATCAATATAAGTCAGAAGAAACAAAAATAAAAGTGTCTAAAAAAATAGACTCAAAGAGGCTCTAAAACACATAAAAATGCAATTCTCCACTACGTACACAAAAAAAAGCTTCCCTCCCTTCGGAAAGCAACTTGTAAACTTGGCAGACAGTTTACCGCTATTTGAGAAGGGCTTTAGCCTCTTTTCTAGTAATCTGTGCCGAAATTCCGCATTCTGGGCAGAACTTAAAATATTTTATTGAAAGCGGAAAGCACGGAACAAAAAATATTGTGAGCCAAACTGAATTCCGTACAATTCCAAGTTTTATTGTGCGATTGCAATTAGGGCAAGTTCCTTCTTTTTTGTAAAATCCCAGTTCGTGGCTATACGACTGCACGCCGACAAGAAAAAACATCTGTCCCCTCCAAATCTTTGTTTTGATTCAAAATTATCGTAAAACAAAAAAAGAAATAGTCAATCGCAGAAAAATTCACTACAATATTCTTATGAAAGAAATAAAAAATAGCAAGCATTATCGGAATGGGTGCTCTGGGACTTATGTACGCGAACATAATTCAGGAGCACTTGGGAAGCCAAGCCGTTCAGTTTGTGATGGACGGTGAGCGAATTGAAAAATACAAAAATACCGATTTTAAGATTAACGGTGTTTCAAAAAAATTCAGAATGGTCGATGCAAAAAATGCAATGCCAGCAGATTTTGTGCTCGTGGCAGTAAAATTCACAGGCCTTGAAAAAGCACTTGAAACGATAAAAAAATGCGTAGGCCCAGACACCGTAATAATTTCTGTTCTTAACGGAATTTCGAGCGAAGAAGTTCTTGCAAAACATTTTGGTCGGGAAAAAATCGTTTATTCTGTGGCGCAGGCAATGGATTCAATGCGTTTTGGCTCAGAAGTGCGTTACACAAAAGAAGGCGAACTTAGAATCGGCGTGGCGAACGGTGGCGTGCAAGAAAAATTAAAATCACTGGAAGATTTTTTTGACAAATCAGGCATACATTATATAGAAGAAAAAGACATTCTAAGGCAGTTATGGAACAAATTCATGCTGAATGTGGGAATAAACCAAACTTGTATGGTTTTTAGTGCCTGCTATTCACAAGTACTCGGAACAAAAGAGCTAAAAGACGTTTTTGTTGGCGCAATGCAAGAAGTTAAAGCCGTGGCAAACAAAAAGGGCATAAATCTGAATGATGATGACATAAATCAATGGATAAAAATCATCGCCACTTTTGCTCCAAACGGAACTCCTTCAATGGGACAGGACCGAATTGCCAAACGAAAATCAGAAGTGGAGCTTTTTTCGGGAACAGTGATTCGTCTCGGCAAAGAAACCGACACGCCAGTTCCAATAAACCAAATGCTTTACGAGAAAATTATGGAAATTGAAGCCGAATATTAATCCTGTCATGCGAATCTCAACAACCGTCATGAGGCTGTCCAATAAGTTCGTAATACAATGTCATTCCGAACTCGTTTCGGAATCTCTACCCTATATGTAGCGTAGATGCTGAAATAAATTCAGCATGACAATACTTTTAGGACATCCCCTTTGGATTAACGATGACGAAGATTCCAAAAAGGCGTGAATACGTTGACAATTCGGCTTCCTAGCGGCAAGCAAAATCGTGCGGTGACATGCCGGTGTATTTTTTAAAGACTTTGCTAAAGTAAAAGGCATTTTCAAATCCAAGTTCTTCGGCAACGTCGCTCACTTTGGCTTTGTTTCCTTTGAGCAACTGTTTTGCCCGCTCGATTTTTTGCTCGTTCACATATTCTATAAACGAACAGCAAGCGTAGCGAGTAAAAAGTTGGCTCAAATAATTCGCACTGATGTTAAAAAGGTCAGCGGTGTTGTTCAGATTCAGCTTTTTCTTTACGTTTGTTCGAATGTATGCCTGCACTTCTTCCACAAGTTTTGTTTTGTAATCTTTTTTTCTGGAATTCAACTCGGCGCAAAGACCTTCGTTCAGTTTGGTGAGATACCAAGAAATTTCCGCGCAAGAATGCAGTTGATACAAGCATCGGTAATTGTCTTTTTCGCCGGCAAAGATTTTTGAAACGACTTCTTCGCCGTCTTGCAAGAGCGACATTGACATGTACAAAATTCTGCTCACCGCATCCAAAGCCTGCACCTGCATGGACGGATTCAATTCTATGCAGTCCGAAATTTGATTCATGGCGTTTTTTAGTGCCGTTGCGTCCATTTCGTCGAATGCCTGCGTAATATTTTTTCTGTAAGCGGTCAAATTCAAAAGGAGTTTTTCCTTGTTCCGTTGTCTTGCCAAATCATAGGAATCTGAAATTTCATAAAGATTATTTACAGTTTTTCCGATTGAAAGTGAAAGTTCCACCGAAAAATAATTTTTGACAATCGACTGAATTTTTTCCATTACGCCATTTATAAAATCTACAATTTCGGAATTTTCTTTGTCATCTTCGAGACAGAAAATTATCACAAAATTTTTTGTGTCGAGCGTTACCAAATGGCTCGTGCAATATTTTTGAACGGTTTCGTTTACCAACGCAATCGTGCTCGTGTAAAGAGCAAGCGGTTTGGATTCAGATTCTGCTTCGCCGTTCGTTATTTCCACGCAAACCGCAATAAACGCCTTAAAATCCGAATCAATATGCAGTTCCTCTTTTTGGATTTTGTATTGCATTTCGCTTTCAAAAAGATGATTCAAAAGCCTGGAAAAAAATTTGTCCCGCATAATGTGCTGCATGGAATTTACGGAAGCCGAATCGCTCACGGCAGAGTTTTCTTTTTGCTCCGCATTTCTAAACGCAATCAATTTTTCGGTGGCTTTTTTTAGCGATGCAACAAGAGTCTGCGCCGTCAGCTCGACTTTCATAAGATAATCGACCACAGAAAGTTTTATTGCCTGCTTTAAGTATTCAAGTTCCTCAAAACCTGTGAGAATTATAAACTGAATGTCATCGCCATATTTGTTCTTGCAATATTCTGCAACTTCAAGTCCGCTTTTTACGGGCATTTTTATGTCTGCCAACACAATATCGGGCTTTTCTTTATCAATCGCTTCTATCGCCTTTTCTCCGTTCCGGGCAGTTCCGCACACTTCCAAACCGTATTCCGACCAAGAAATCATTGATTGCAGACCGATTAGAACAAGCGGCTCGTCATCACAAAGCAAAACTTTAAGCATCTGCATTCACCTCGCTTTTTTTGTAAGGAATGTTGACTTTTACAGTCGTGTACTTATTTTTTTCGCTTACAATTGAAAGCCCGTATTGCGAACCGTATTCGTATTTTATTCGTTTTTGAACGTTCAAAATTCCCATTGACTTAAAAAGTCCGCTTCCAGAATTATTTTTTTGCGAATCATTTTCGTCCTGGTAAAGAATTTCTTTTATTTGCTCAGCATCCATTCCTCTGCCATTATCGGTAAGATTTATCTCGATAATTCCGTTCGAAAGTTTTTGGATTTTTAGGCTTATTGAACCAGCGTTTCCAGTCGGCTCGATTCCATGAAAAATAGCGTTCTCCAAAAGTGGCTGCAAAGTGAACCGAGGAATCAGCGCGTCTTTTAGATTTTCGTCAATTTGCTTTTCCATTGAAATAGCGCCACCGTAACGGTATTGAAGAATTACAAAATAGTCGTCCAACAGAGAAAGTTCCTCGCCAAGACTCACAAGCGCGTTCGACGTTTTTGAGATATTTTTTAAGAGGCGCGCAAGGGAAGTGACCATTTCGGCAATTCCCACAGCATTCTGAATCGTCGCCATCCATTTTATTGAATTGAGCGTGTTGTACAAAAAGTGCGGATTTATTTGATTTTGAAGAATTTTGTATTCAAGCTGCTGCCTTTTCTTTTCGTCCTCAACTTTTGAAATCATCAGCGAATTCACGCTTTTTGAAAGATTGTTAAGTCCTTTGCCAATATCGCCAAATTCATCATCCCACTCGATTCCGGGATTTGGCGCAAAATTACCAGACGCAACTCGGTCAAGTTGTTTTTGTAATTTTGAAACCGGCACCGTTACGACTTTTGACAAAGTGGCTTTTATTCCGAATCCCAAAAAATACAGCCCTACCCCAAACAACAAAAGAAGATGAATAAAAAAATCCCTGAGCCGTTTAAAAATTAAACGGGACAGACTGATTGAAAGATTTATTTTTCCTTCAAGAATCGGACAGACCACAATCTGTTTTGCCTGTGAGATTTCAGAATCCACGCCTTTTGAAAGAATCCCTTTTTCCAGTTTGTACGTTCGTCCTCCCAAAGAAATGAACACAACATCATCTGTTCTGTAGTCCTTAAAATGTGACAATATAATAGAAGAATCTAGTGCAATATAGCCCCAGCTGCCGTTTTGCTTTCCGTTTTTGTCGTAGATTTTAAAATTCATTGGCAAAACATAGCCTTCGCTCTGCGGAAAAAACGGGTCGTAGCAAAAAGAAGTAAGATTTTCGTTCGACAACCCGCGAAATCTCCCAATGTTATATTGCGTTACAGGAGCACTTGAAGCCGATGTGAGTTGAATAAAATTGTTCGACTCTTTATTTGAAATGATGACCCGGCGGATAAAAGGGGTTGCACGTAAAATGCGCACCTCGCCAATGAGTTTTTCGTAAAGATTAAAATTTTCGTTCCGTCCAGATTCATTATTGATTTCTGAAAATTCACCGCTTGTGCTGCACCAATGCTCAAATTGTTTTATGGATTTTAGGTCCATCTCAATATTTTCGGCGATTAATTTTAAGGCGGAAGCCGAAGAATTTATAAGATTTTCTGTAATGTAAGAACGCATACAGAAAAAACTGGCAATAGTTAAAAATACGGATATTCCAAAAGAATAGGACATTGCAATTATAGAAAGTTTACCACGTAGCGTCCTGAATTTTTTTTTCATACCTTTAATTATACACCAGCTTTTCTGAATGCGGGAAAATTGTTTTTGTTCGACTCCGCTCACCAACCGACGCTCAGCCTTTAACCTTCAAGCGCGTTTTGCCCTGCGGGAGTTTATTTTCGTATTCTTGTATTATCTGCATTAATTCTTGTTCTTTCTCGGTAAGTTCAATTTCGCTTTGGTCAGAAATTGTCGGATTATAGTTTGGTAAAGATTTCCGAAACAGGTCATTCAAATCTTTGCTTTTAAAAATGTATCCGTAGCGGGCAAAAATTAGGTTTCTCAAAATCCGCAGTTCCGGCTTTGAAATTTGAGAAATCAATTCTGCATTTAGCTTAGTAAAACAAGAATCTGGATTGTCCAAATAATAATTAAAAGCATAGACAACGGCGTCGTTTAAAACAGAGCGGTTTGTGTTAAAAAATGTGTCAGAACAAATGAAAATATAGTAAAGTTTCGTCTGTTTTCCAAATTCGTCCAGAATCGGTCTTCTGATTTTGTAGGAAATCTTGATTTTTGAAGCACTTTGCTCCGTTTGAAAAGAACCGATAAGGCCGCCCAAATCTCCTTCGATTGTAATATAAAAATCTGTTCCTACTTTTTCAAAATTAAATATAGAAAAAGAATTTCCATTTTCCCCAGTTTGAACTTTTAAACTTTGATTGCTTTTTGTAAAATGCAACTGGTTCATGGTGTTAATGTTCGCATCGTTCACGCATAAATGCAGCGTATTTCCTTGTGGCATAACATAATACTTGCCATTGTCAAACAAAATCCTTGTGGTTGAACTAACTTCTCCATTCCCATTATCACCGATTTCTTCGTGCGTCCAAGAATTGAAGCCGAAAAATACTCCGTCAGAAGCCGACAAAAG